>JAPLOC010000488.1:11242-24158 GCA_026692825.1 Planctomycetota bacterium
GCGCGTCGAGCCCCGCCAGCTCTTGGGGGTCGTCCGTTCGCAATCGCATGTGGTTCAGCAGCAGGAACGGCATTTCATTCTTGAGAACCCGGCTGATTGAGAGCGCTTCGGGCGACCCTTTGCCGAAGAATCGCTCGGCGATATCCCGGAAGCCATTGATGCTGAGCCCCATCCGCTTGATCATCCCCCCCGCCATGAAGGAGTCGTTGTCGCCCCGTTTTTGCAGCAACTCTCCCGGGTAGTACCGCACGACCAGCCCCTGCCGCGAGAGTGCGAATAATTGTGCGGCTATGATCCAGCAGGTTCCAATGAAATCAGTCTGCTGCGGAACCCTGTTCCAGCTCGCGCGGTTCACGACGATGCCGCTGATGAAACTAAAGAACGCGGTCGTTGATTGTGCCAGTTCCAAGAAGCGGGTCCGCTCGGCGGGTTGGTTCCAGTCGAACGTCGACAGCTCCTCGACAGCGAGAATCTCGTGGCGGAACAGTCGGTTCATGTGCAGATCGCACAGCCCAAAATTTGTGAGAAAGACATCCCACCCGTCACGCATTTGCCCGCGGACGAACGCGACGGCGTCGGGTTCGAGAAGGTCATCGGCGCTGAACAGCCAACAGTATTCCCCGTCGGCCTGCGCGACCGATTCGAGAATGTCGCGATCGACGCCGCAGCGCTGTTGCCTTTGGATGAACTTGATGTGCGGAAACTGCCGCGTCTTCTCCGCGACGATTTTCGCGGTGTCGTCGGTGGAACCCCCGTCGACGATCACGATCTGTATGCGGTCGTCGGCCTGACACAGAATGCTGTCGAGCGTCGCCCCAATGAACGCGCCGAAGTTGTACGTCGGAATGCAGAACGAGAGATCGTAGGCGTGTGTCATGCCAGGGGCTTCCTGCCGGCTCACGAACGGGGTTCCAACTCGACCACTTCGCGCGGTCGGCGGGCGAACAGTCGGTGCAACGTGCGCGACACCGAAGGAAATCGCGTCTCCAGCCGGCTCAACCGCCGCGAAATCGCCAGCGTCAGCGGTCCCATGTTCTCCATCGTGTCGAGTCGCACTTTCAACGAATGTGCTTCGGAGTTCGCCCGGTACTCGGCGGCTGGAACGAAATCGTCGAAGACATTGACCGGGACGGCGAGCAGCGGAATGAGATCGCGATCCTCGGCTCGCACGTAATAGCGATTCAATCCATCGAATGTCGCGAAGAGGTAATCGGCCGACAGCAGGAGCGGTTCCCACTCCTGGTGGCAGGGGATCGAGGTGTGCGGCAACGTCGCCTCGACGAGTACGACGCGGGGACGGTATTTCCGCCAGTTGCCGCCCGCGATCACCTGGCGCTCGTGTCCTTCGACATCGATCGACATGAAGTCAATCTGTCCCGACGCGTGTTCGCCACAAATCTGCTCGAGTGTTTTCACCGGAACACTGTGCGTCCGCGGCGCGATCTTCAGTTTCTCTTCCGCGGTCTTCGCGAGGTCGGCGCTGAATGTCGAAACGCCCGTCGACGCCGGGAACTCGTAGAATGTCGATTCACCACTCTGACTGGAGACGGCGCAATTCAGATTGGTGTCGCGGGTGCGAACGCTGACGATGTCGTTGTAGACATCGGTCGGTTCGATGTTGACGCCGCGCCACTCCCGCGCGGTGTAGAAGTGCGCGGTCACCGAGCCCTGGATCGGGTGGTTGGCCCCCACATCGACGTAGAACCCCTTGTATCCTGGGGGAAACAGTCGGTTGAGAAGGACGTCCTCGCGATTTTGGGAGTACGAGATCATGGCGATTGCAAGTGTCTGTGGGCGGAGAGAGCGACACACAATCGATCGCTCGGAACGACTCGATCGCGAGTTACGCCGCGGCCCGCATCGGCTCCAGGCCGGCGACCACTTCCAGACGCGGAAGTGGGAACACGAGTTGTCCGCCGCTCGCCAGGTAGTTTCCTTCCCGCTTGACGATTCCCGCGCGGAAGTGCCACGGCAGCACCAGCATGTAGTCGGGCCGGTTCTTGCGGATGTCCGCCTCGGGGAGAATCGGAATCAGGGTGTGTGGGGTATAGCGGCCGAACTTCTCTTCGTTCACCTCGGCGATCGCCCGGATGTCGTCCCGGGTGAAGTCGCAATACTGCAACAGCACGTTGCCTTTGGTCGAGGCACCATAGCCGTACACGGATTTGCCAGCGGCGGTTTCCGACCGGACGAAGTCGCGGAGTTGATCGCGGTGGTGTTCGCAGTCGACCCGGAATTCATCGTAAACGCGGGCCGAGTTGAGTCCCATCGCCTCTTCAGCGGCCAGCAGTTCTTCGACCCGCGCCGTGTTGGCGACGTGTTTCGATCCTTCTTTCGCCACCGTCACGCAGAAGCTGCCGCCGTTGGTGTCGTTGAGTTCCACGTCGACAATTCGCAGGTTCGCCCGGTCGGTCATGAACTTGATCTGCCGCAAGCCGTAGTAGCTCAGGTGTTCATGGCAGACCGTGTCGTACGCGAGCTGGTCGATCATTGTCGGCAGATAAGACTGCTCGAAAACCCAGATTCCCTCGTCGTCGAGAATGTCGGTGATCTCTCGCATGAACGCCTGCGGAACTTCCAGGTCGTAGAACATCGCGAATGATGTGACGATCTTCGCCTTCCGCCCGGGGAATTTCCGCTGAAACTCTTTGGCGCTGAAGAAGTCGGGAATCAGCGTCACGTGCGACGGATAGTAGCTGGCGAACTTCTTGCCGGTCGGATCCATGCCGACCAGATCGAACTTGTCGTTCGGGTACGAACGCAGCGTCGTCGAGTCGTTGCTGCCGATGTCGAGAATCAAATCCCCCTTGTCCGGTCGGGCGATCGACAGGGCCGTTTGCGCCCGGTGATTCAGGTGCCGCACCATCGACTGGTTCAGCCCGCTGCGATAGCCATAGTTGTCGCCGTACATCGATTCGGGATCGTACGACTGCCGCATCTGCACCAGACCGCAGCCCCGATTGGTCGTGTCACAGCGGACCAGTTCCACCGGACCGACTTCCACCGCTTCGCCCGGGGATTTCGGAAAGACCCCGGTCAGCGCCTGGTTCCCCAGGTGCAGAATGGAGTGCAAACGGGTGTTTCCGCAAATCCGGCAGCTCGTGATGTTTTTGTAGCTCATGGCTTGGGTCGAAAGAGGCGACGGGGCGAATCGGAGATTGGCGGGAGTTCAATCAGAGTCAGGCGGCCAGACGGATCCGCGGCGACTGGAGGCGAAACCTGTCGACATCTGCGTCGACCATTCCTTTCACCAGTTCTTCGAAACCGGTCTCGGGTTTCCAACCCAGTTTTTCACGGGCTTTGGCCGGGTCGGCCAGCAGCAGGTCCACTTCGGCCGGGCGATAGAACGCGGGATCGATCACCACGAACTTCTTCCAGTCGAGTCCGACATGATCAAACGCGATCTGCACGAATTCACGGACGGAGTGCGTTTCACCGGTCCCGACCACGTAGTCGTCGGCCTCGCTTTGTTGCAGCATCATCCACATCGCGCGGACGTAATCGCCCGCGAATCCCCAGTCGCGTTTCGCTTCTAGGTTCCCCAGTCTCAGTTCCTTGGCCAGTCCCAGATGGATTTTCGCCACGGTCTGTGAGATCTTGCGGGTGACGAACTCGGGTCCGCGACGGGGCGATTCGTGATTGAAGAGAATCCCCGAGCAGGCGAAGAGGTTGTAGCTCTCCCGGTAATTGACGGTGATGTAGTGCCCGTACACTTTCGCGACCCCGTACGGACTGCGGGGATGCAGCACGGTCGTCTCACGCTGCGGCGTTTCGTGCACTTTGCCGAACATTTCGCTGGAACTCGCCTGATAAAAGCGAATCGAAGTGTCGACGTGGCGGATCGCGTCGAGAAGTCGGGTCACCCCCAGACCGGTCGCCTCGGCGGTGAAGACCGGCTGTTCCCAGCTTGTGGGAACGAAGCTCATGGCGGCGAGATTGTAGACTTCGGTCGGACGCACCTTGTCGACCAATCGGGTCAGCGAGTTCTGATCCAGCAGATCCCCCTGATGCAGTTCGACTTGGCCCGTCAGGTGTTCGATCCGTTCGAGATTGGGAGAGCTGCACCGCCGAACCATGCCATGAACGGCGTAGCCTTTTTGCAGCAGAAACTCGGCGAGGTAAGACCCATCCTGCCCGGTGATGCCCGTAATCAAAGCGGTGCGCGTCATCAATGAGAGTCCTTTCTGTCACGCGTCGTCGGGGTCCAATTGACCCATCCTCGCCGCGACGGTTCGTCCAATTCGAACCGAGGCAACGACTCGCCCCTTTGAGCCATCCAGGCTGCAACAGGGCAAGATGCGGAGGAAACTACCGGAAGGGGAAAATTGTGTCAATCAGAGATTTTGCGAAATCGGGGCGAAACGGCAAATTGGACTCAAGTTGGATTCACTCGACGAAACGGACTCTGGATCGGTCCGGTTTTGCGGTATACTGCGGCTGTGCTCCGATCCCCTCTGCACGGTGCGGTGCGATACCCAGCGACGCCAGTCAGTCTGACGATTCTCTCGAATTCCCTTCCCCCCATGTTGCGTATCACTGGAGGCAAAGTCTACGACCCGGCGAACGGTATCGTCGGCGAAGTGCGCGACGTCTGTATTGCGGACGGGAAGATCGTCGCGGATGTCGCGGGGGGGGACGTGATCAACGCCGCGGGCATGGTGGTTCTGCCCGGTGGTGTCGATATCCATTCGCATATCGCCGGCGGTGCGTTGAATTTCGCCCGGGTGATGACTCCCGAAAACCAGCGGTCGGCCCCCGTGTTTCAACACACGAAACTCCAGCGCGGGGGAATTGGTGGCCCGACCCCCACCACGTTCGCGACCGGGTATCTGTACGCCGGCATGGGGTACACCACCGTCGTCGAGGCGGCCGTCCCCGTCCTCAGCGCCCGCCACACCCACGAAGAACTTCGCGACACGCCGATCATCGACAAGGCGTGCAACGTTTTGATGGCGAATAATGAGATCGTTCTCGATCTCCTCGAAGCGGGGGAGTTGGAACGGGCCCGCGATGTTGTCGCCTGGTTGATCTGGTCGGCGAAGTCGTACGGCGTGAAGGCGGTCAGTCCGGGCGGTGTGGCAGCGTGGAAATTTGGTGGAAACGCGACCACTCTTCACGATCCCGTGCGGGGCTACCAGACGGTCACGCCAGCGAAGATCATTCAGGGTCTCGCCGGAATTGTCGACGATCTGGGACTCCCACATCCATTGCATTTGCATTGCAACAATCTGGGGGCACCGGGAAACTTTGTCACCACGCTCGACACCATGAAGCTGCTGGAGGGGAATCGGGCGCACATTGCCCATTTGCAGTTTCATGCCTACGGCGGAGACGACTGGCAGACCATCAGCAGCGAGTCGCGGGCGATCGCCGAGTATTTCAACGCCCATCCCAACCTCACCTGTGACGCCGGCGCGGTGCTGTTCGGCAACGCGGTGACAATTACCGCCGACGGTCCCTGGCAACATCTGCTTTATCAGATCACCGGGCGCAAATGGGGGAATCTCGACGTCGAAAACGAGACTTGCTGCGGGATCGTGCCGTATTCGTATAAGGGCAGCAATCTGGTCAACGCGGTGCAGTGGGCGGTCGGGCTGGAACTGCTGCTGTTGATCAATGATCCGTGGCGAGTGTTTCTGACGACCGATCATCCGAACGGAGCGTGCTTCTGGCGCTATCCGGAAATCGTCCACATGCTGATGGACGCAGAATTTCGGAACGAACAAGTGAAGAAACTCCCAGAGAAAGCGCTGGCCAAGACCATCATCGCCGAGTTGGATCGCGAATATTCGCTGGCCGAGATCGCGATCATCACCTCGGCAGGCCCGGCACGGGCGCTAGGGATGAAAAACAAAGGACATTTGGGGATCGGTGCCGACGCCGACGTGGCAATCTACCACGACAAACCCGACGGCCGATTTCTGTTCCGCTATCCGCGTTACGTTTTAAAGGGGGGAGAGGTCGTCGTGGAGGAGGGGGATATCAAGAGCCTGAAGCTCGGAAAAGAGTTTCTCGTCCGACCCCGATTCGATCCACAAGTCGAAGAGTACCTGCGTCCGGTGTTCCAACGGAATTACTCGATCGAGTTTGAGAACTACCCTGTGGAGATTGTCCTCCTCGAAAACGCCGACGTGCGCGTCCTTCCGTAAATCGATCTCATCGCATGATCACGCTGACACTGAACCGACAGAAGCTGCTGCCCGATGTGACGCACAACCTGGAACATGCCGGGGTGTGCGCGACACCCGTTTTCATGGGCAGGCGGCAATATCGGCTGGATGAGTTCTTTGATATCGAAGGAGAACTCAGCGACCAGATCGAGATTCATGGCACCACGTCGAAAATGAAGTCGATTGGCCGGGGGATGTCTCGGGGGAAAATCGTCGTCCATGGAGACGCCGGCATGCATTTGGGAGCGCAGATGACCGGTGGCGAAATCAACGTGACCGGGAGCGCGGCGGACTGGGCCGGGGCCGAGATGCGCGGGGGGATGATCCGGATTGGTGGTGACGCGGGGGGACAGATCGGAGCGGCCTACCGTGGCGACGCCGCCGGCATGCGGGGAGGGACGATTGTCATCGAGGGAACCGCTGGCCAGGAGGTCGGAATGCGGATGAAACGGGGGACCATTGTCGTCCGCGGCAAGGTCGGTGATTTCGCCGGCCTGCAGATGAAAGGGGGGACGATCGTGCTGCTGCGGGGCGCGGGAGCGCGTCCCGGATCCTGGATGATCCGGGGGACGATCCTCTCGCTCGTGGAATTGCCGCTGCTCCCGACGTTTCGCTACGCGTCGCGCGGCACGCCAACATTTCTGCGGCTGTACGCGCAGCATTTAGAAACTCTGGGTGCCCCCATTCCGCTGGATGAGTCGGAAGGGAGCTGGAACCGGTATTCGGGAGATCTCTCGGTCCCGGGCAAGGGGGAGGTGCTGGTGTGGCGTACGGGGACGTCGTGCCAGACCGGATAAGGCTGATCGATAGACTCTGCACGGCGTCAAACCAGACGACTCGCGTCCCCTTCACCGGCGGGTTCGAAGGTGAACACGTAGGATCAAAACATCGCCACTCATCGCGACACCGTCCCCAGACCCCATCCGGCTCGCCCGGATGGTGAATGAGATCGGCAGCTAGAAAAACGCTCCCATCCTCGATCAAGACCCCATCCACCTCGTGTGGATTGGTGAATGAGATCCTCGCTCTGTCAGACAATATCGGCGTCAAACGAAACCCGTCCGGCTCGAGTGCAATGTCGCTTTTTCAACCGCGTGGAGGAAAGCCGCAAACCGGTCCTGCTATTTAGCGGACCCAATACAGTACAGCGTCTCTTTCCGATCCTTTCCTTCGCCGGTCGCCGTCCGCAGATACAGCCGGCCGCCACTGACAGCGGGGCTGGCGAAGCCCTCGGTTCCCAACGTGTTCTGGGCCACGAGTTCGTATTTCTCGGGATTCGCGCGAAACACCGTGGTCTTCCCCGACATATCCGTGACGAAGATGTTGCCCCCCGAGACAATCGGCGACACCCGGAACTTCCCTCCTACCCGCTGCTCCCACTTTTTCGTCCCCCGTGTCGCTTCGAAACAGCGTACGATGCCGTCGTCGTCGAGTTGGTAAACACAATTCTCGACCGCCAGCAGCGAAGGGCAATACGACCGCGACTTGTTCCGCCAGGCGACCGTTCCGTCGGCGTTCAATCCGATCGTTTCCGCCTGGGGATACCCTCCGCTCGCGAAGACCATCTCTCCGGAAGTCACAATGGTTCCCACACCGGCGTCTGCCGTTCCGGGCGTTTCCCAATTCTTCTCGCCGGTCAGGGGATCAAAACTGGCGACAAGGTTGCAACCACAAATGACGAGCTGATCTTTGCCCCCCAATTTGACCACCCGGGGAGAAGCATAGCTGGAGAGCGCAGGGCGGGACTTGCGCCAGACAATCGCGCCATTCTCGCGGTTCAACCCCGCGAGGAATCCCCCTTTCTGGTGGTCCGCGGCGATCAGTACCAGCGATCCATACAAAGTCGGCGAGGCGGAGTAACCGAATTTCGCCGCGAACCCTCCCACCTCCCGCCGCCAGAGTTCCTTTCCCTCCAAATTCAGCGCGACCGCCCAGATCTTTTTGTTGTTTAGAAACGTCGCAAACAGTTGCTGTCCATCGGTGGCGATCGTACTGGTGGCCTGGGTGTTTTCACGATGCATCTCCCCCTCAAATCCACCGGTGAAGAGCTGCTTGCGCCACACTTCCTTTCCGGTCGACCGGTCGAACGCCACCACGGACTGCGTCTGTGCCTGTTCGTCGGCGGTTTCCAGAAAGATCCGGTCGCCCAGAATGATGGGAGAAGAATGTCCGCGCCCGGGAATGTCGCTCTTCCAGACGATGTTTTCCTTGTCGGACCACGCGGTGGGTACCTCTGGTCCCGTTGCGACACCATCCACTCCAGTGCCGCGCCACATCGGCCAGTCATCTGGGCCAAATTCGACCACCGCAACCTCTCCGACCGCGGTTCCTTCCCCGGACGCGATCTCGGGCGTACCCCCAGCCGACCCTCCCGGCGGGCGGGGTGGACGACCGCAACCGATGACGGCGGACAGGAGCAGCGGAATCAGCACCGATCCACCGAAACAACAGCGGGCGTGCGGCGGGAAACAACACCTCCCCACCGGCACGCCAGCCAGATCATCAAGGGTCAGAAACCAATGGGTCGACTCTACGACACACCGTGCTTCTTGAACCACTCTTGCAGTTTCTTCCACGCTTCGTCCGCCTGCTCTTTTCTGTAGCTTGGGCGGTAGTCGGCGTAGAAGCCGTGCGGAGTATCGGGGTACAGAATGATTTCGCTGGGCTTCTTCGCTTCTTTCAACGCGGCCCGCATTTTCTCGACCGTATCGTTCGGAATTCCCATGTCGGCACCGCCGTACAATCCCAACACGGGGGCCTTGAGGTCGCCGACAATGTCAAGCGGGTGCTTGGGATGCAGTTCGTCGACCGGATTCGTCAGCCGGCCGTACCAGGCGACTCCCGCTTTCACGCCGGCGTTGTGTGCCGAGTACAGCCACACGATCCGACCTCCCCAGCAGAACCCGGTGACCGCCAGCTTTTCGGTGTCGGCCTTCCCGCTCTTTTTCGCCCATGCAACCGCCGCGTCGAGATCCGACATCACCTGCTTGTCGGGGACCGTTGCGACAATCTTCAGAATCTCGTTGAACTCGGTCAGTTTCGAGACGTCTCCCTGCCGGGCGTACAACTCGGGAGCGACCGCGAAGTAGCCGAGCTTCGCGAAGCGCCGGCAAATGTCCTTGATGTGTTCGTGAACGCCGAAGATCTCCTGAACAACCAGCACTGTCGGGAATGGCCCTCCTTTGGCGGGCATCGCGCGGTAGCCAGGAATCTCGCCATCCCCCACCGGAATCTTCACTTCGCCCGCTTCGATCCCCTGGGTATCGGTGGTGATCGTTTCCGCCGAGACGGGCTGGACGGCCAAGGCGAAGCCAGCGGCGAGCGCCGTGACGACAAAATCGCGACGGGTGAAATCGGTGATCGGCTGCAATCGGGTCAGATCGGGTGGCATGCGCTGGGTCCTGAAAATGTGAATCGTGATGCACGAATGACGGAGAATCTCGCCAACGGCCCCCTCACCGCCGCGAACCGGGAGCATACGGGAGAGTTTCGCGCCAAGTCAAACCGACCCACGGATTCCGCTTCCTGACGGGCGCGGCTCTGCGTTATCATCGAATGACCGTCCAAGCGGACCATCACTCCCGAAAAACGTAACGTCCATGCCCGGTTCAACACGCCCCCATTACCGACTGCTGGTCACCGCGCTGCTTTTCGCCGCGGTCGCGGATATGGCGGTGCGCGCGTACTTGGCGAAGTCGCAGGGGACACCCACCCCGCGAGTCTGCGTCGATTGTGATCCGATGCTCGGGACAATCGCGCGCGAGTCGGCCCAGGCGTCCGCGACGACAGGGGCAAGAGTCACATGCGACTCTTCAGACTCTCCGGCTGAGTGCGACTGGATTCCGGTGAATCCGCACTGATCGGGACTTCACCCCACGCTTCCCGCGCGCACCGCCCGCAGAATCTCCTCGATCTCGTTGGCCACCGCGACCGGTCGGTTCGCGAAGGGGGTTCGTTCGACACCATGCTTGAGCAGATCGTCACGTGAATGTGCGTCCCCGGCGTGGTACGCGACTGTCGCCGTCGGGTCTTTGAGCTGATGCCCGGTCAGGATGCAGATCACCCGTTCGCCCGGCGAAATGGTCCCTTCCCGACGCAGCAGCCGCGCGCCCGCGACACTCGCCGCGCTGGCCGGCTCGCAGCCAAACCCGCCGGCCCCGATTTGCGCCTTCGCATCAAGGATTTCCTGGTCGGTCACCCGCCGAACCACGCCGTCGCACACGTCGAGCGCGCGGAGCGCCTTCTTCAAATTGACCGGCCGGCTGATCTGAATCGCGGTCGCCAGCGTTTCGGCCCGTTTGCCGCTCGCATCCAATTCGGCGTAAAAGCCGTCGATCAACGCCTGATCAACCTGACCGCCGTTCCAACGCAAACCGCGCCGTTCATAAAGTTCATAGAGAGTGTCGGACCCCGCCGCGTTGATGACCGCCAGCCGCGGGAGTTTCTGAATCAGTCCCAATTGCTTGAGTTCCGACAGCGCTTTGCCGAACGAACTTGAATTTCCCAGATTCCCACCAGGGACAACGATCCAATCGGGAACTTCCCAACCGAGCGATTCCAAAATCCGGTAGATGATTGTCTTCTGCCCTTCCAGACGAAACGGATTGACGCTGTTGCAGAGGTAAATCCCCTCGCGCTGGCAGACCGCCTGAACCTGGCGCATCGCGTCATCGAAGTCACCCCGGATTTGAACGGTGAGCGCGCCGTAGTCGAGCGCCTGCGAGAGTTTACCGTAGGAAATCTTGCCGCTGCCGACAAACACCACGACCCCGAACAGTCCGGAAGTTCCTCCATAAATCGCAAGCGAGGCGCTGGTGTTTCCCGTGGAAGCGCAGGCCGCCTGCTTCGCGCCGGTCATCCGCGCGTGGGTCGAGGCGGCGGTCATGCCGTTGTCTTTGAAGCTTCCCGAGGGATTCAAACCTTCGTACTGCAACAGCACGGTCCCTTCGGGCAGGTCGCAATACCGCGCGACCGCGTTGGAACTTTTGAGTTGCGTCTGACCTTCGCCGATCGTGACGATTTGTTCATCCGGAGCGAACGGCAGCAATTCGCGAAATCGCCAGACGCCGCTGTAGGAGAGAGGGTTCAACCGTTCACTCCACCGAGTCTCGAATTCCCGCAAAGAACCGGGAACGCGGGCGCGGGACCAGTCGTAGTCGACATCGAGCAGATCGCCACACCGGGAGCAGCGGGTCAGAACTTCACTGATGGAAAAGGTCGAACCGCAGGCGGTGTTGAGACAGCGTTGAAAGGCGATTTCGGAGGAGGGCATGGTGGGACCGGGTGGAAGGCGGGAAAGGGTGGTTGTAGCAGTCGGAGGGGAAGTGTGCCAATCGCGAATGCCGTTGAGATTCCCGGCACCAGCAAGTCATGGAAATCAACGCGGCGACAATTGTCTCACCCGTTGGTGGCCGATCTTCCCGGTCAGACGCTAGGATCTCGCCGCGGCGGTGGATAGCGGGCCCCGTACGTATTCGTTCCGCTGGATGGTCAATCGTTGGATTCGCGCTCACTCATGTCCACCACGCCTGTTGAAGATCTGGTTCCCGACGACGTCATTCCGCATCGCAACCTGCCGCCGTTGCGCTACCGCGATTTGCCGGAGCCTCCCGTCTGGACGAAACTCGTCGGGCCGAGCGTGATTCTGGCCGGTTTGGCGTTAGGCTCCGGCGAGTTCATCTTCTGGCCCTACATCACCTACCGGAGCGGTTTTATTTTCTTCTGGGCCTGCATGCTCGGGGTGATCACGCAGTATTTCATCAACCTCGAAATCGAACGCTGGACTCTGGCGACGGGCGAAAGCGCGATCACCGGGTTCTGTCGACTGAGTAAGCTGTGGGCACCGGTGATGTTGTTTCTCAACATTCTTCCGTGGATCTGGCCTGGCTGGGCGACCGGCGCCGGCAAGCTGTTGAGCTGGCTCCTGTTTGGGGCCGAAGCGAAGGCGCTGGTTGTCGCCGCGCCGCTTCTGTTTGGCGGCGTTTCTGAACTCCCCGAAACGGTGCGTGATCAGGCGGTCGTCACGACCAGTGAGGCGACAGGCCAGTATGAACTTCGCTGGACGGGCGCGATCTCACCTGAACAGGAAACCGCATTGCGGGGAGTCAGCGATGAGGAATCGTGGTCGAAAGCAATCGACACAATTGTCGCGAAGGCCCGGAAATCGGGGGGAGTGGAACTCGTCACGAAATACGTGAACTGGATCGCCATTGGAACACTTCTGCTGATTGGCGTCGTGCTGACGTCCAGCCCGGTGGTTTACAACACGGTCGAGAGACTGCAGTTCTGGCTGGTGATGCTGATCGTCGCCAGCGCCTGCATCCTGGGCATTCTGTTCATAAAACCGTACGCGATCTGGGCGATGTTGCGGGGAATCGGCAGCCTGGGGGAAATGCCCGGGCCAGAGTCTGGGCTGGAAACGATGGCCCTGCTGGGGGCGCTCGCGTTCGCGGGCGCGGGGGGGACGATGAACCTGGGGCAGAGCAATTTCATCAAAGACAAGGGATACGGAATGGGCAAGTACATCGGCCGCATCACCAGCCCGATCACCGGAAACGAAGAAGCGATCGCCGACGTCGGTTATCACTTCCGCCACACTCCGGAGAATATGACCCGCTGGCGGGCCTGGTGGCGGGCCGCCAACATGGAGCATTTTGTCAGCTTCTTTTTGACCTGTGTCGCGTGCCTCGTGCTGCTGGCGCTGCCCGCCTCTTCGTTGTTTTACAACGAAGCGGGTCAGCTTCGCC
>JAPLOC010000488.1:24165-27886 GCA_026692825.1 Planctomycetota bacterium
GGGGTGAAGCGAACCTCATCCAGGCGGGCTTTTCGTCCCCCCTCGTCGGCCAGATTTTCCGAACTGTGTTCTTCGTGATGGGGATGGCTCTCCTGCTGACGACCGAACTCGGCGTGCTGGATGCCACCGTGCGGATTTCCACCGACATCATCAAAGTCAACTTTCTGCGAGATAACGCCAACTGGTCGCAGTCGCGGCTGTACTTCCTGCTGCTGTGGGCCGAGATTGCCATCGGTACGGGAATTCTCCTGGCCGGTGAGTACTATCCCCAGTTTCGCCAGCCCATGTTCCTGTTGAAAACCTCAGCCGCCATGAACGGCGGCGTGATGTTCATTTACTCGGTGATCTTGCTGTATCTCAACAACAAGATCCTGTCCCGCAGTCTCTCGATGAACCCGCTGCGATTTGTCGCCATGGTGTGGGCGTGCGGTTTCTTCGGCTATTTCACCCTGCTGGCGGTGAAATACGAAGTGGTCCCCTGGATTGTCTCCCGGTAAGAAGCTGGTCGGGATCAGATCCTTGGATTTGAAGGGTTTATCGCGGCGGAGCCGTCGGCGTAGTCCGGGGGTACGCACTCAATTCACACCCGCCTGTGACAAACATGCGACCGGATGGCCTAATCCGAAAGTTGGGTCCAACAAATCTACCGAGCCGTTGGGCGATAGCTGGGGGGACTCTGTCCCCCCCAGCTTGGATCCCACGGCATGGCCTTCGTTATCATCCATGTTGATTACGGCAATACGACGTCAAACGCGGCGAGTTGCGAACCGATTCCAGATCGGATTCGTTGGCTTCTAGTGATTCATCGCGGTTTCGCTTGACGCCGATCTTGGCTGCCAGAGCGAGGATCTCATTCACCAATCCACACGAGCGAATCGTCTAATTTGACGCCGTAGGAGGTACAATCCACGTTACCCACCCGGCTCCGCCGTCCGCGCGCAGACAGACTATTCCGGTCGACTGATCCGAATCCGCCGCTTGTCAATATGTGGTGCCGGCGGTGAGACCCGATCCACGTCGGGGAGGATCGCGGCCTCATCATTGACCACTTCCGAATCGTCCTCCTCGACGCTGACCGCGGTCAGCTTGGGAGTGCAACGCTCGATCAGATATCCCAGCGGTCCCGCGAGAAGCGCGGGGGTCAGAACCAGATCCGAAACGGACGCAGCGGCCAGCAACACCGCCATCAGCCACCCGAATCGGCTGATCAACACCAAATCACACGGATACAGCACAATCAAACCGCAGCTCACGATCAGGGTCGTCTGCCACATCGCCGGGCCACAGTGCCCCAGCGCTTGCGCGACGGACTCAGCCCGAGTCTTCCCCTGCTGAATTCCTTGGCGGAACCAAGTCACCAAGTGCAGCGTCCCATCAATGGTGATGCCGAGCGCGATCGACGCGGTCACCGTGGAGCCAATGTCGATTTGCACCCCCATCCACGAGATCACACCAAAAACGGCGATGATCGGCAACACGTTGGGGATCATCGCGAGCAGACCGGCGACCGGGTGTTTCAGGACGAACATCACCACAATCGCGATGCTCAGGAACGCACCGGCGAAGCTGATAACAAAGCTGTTCAGAAGCTGATCCTGCGTCGCCAGAAACAGGGGCACCAGGCCGGTGACCAGATGGCTCGCGTAGGGGCGATATTGGCGGTCTTTTTCCTGTTCTGGGAGCTTTTCGGCACTCGCTCCCGAAGCAGAACTGAGAATCGTGCTGCAGATGCCGTCAATCTTGGCTTGCAGGTCGCCGTAATGCAGGTTCGACAAGACCGCGACCTGCGCGGTGATCCGCCACAGTTCGTCCCCTTCGGCGTTGAAGTCGGTGGCGGTCGGGCAAGTCGCCAATAACGCGTCGGTCCCCGGGTATTTGCCAGCCTTGACCCGGCTCTCGATCACGCGCGACTGAGCCGCGTAACGCTGCTGCTGGCGCTTGCGAGGGCCGGAATTGTCGGGCGGTTGTTCGAAATCGGGGAGAAAATCGCTGAGAGACAGCGCGCCACTCACATCCGAGAGCAACCGGATCTCGCGTTCAATCGACCGCACCAGTTCACGCCGTTCGAGGAATTTCAATTCGAACTGCGCTTCGCGATCGAATCGCACGATCACATCGACGGGGACCACGCCCCCCAAGTTCTCTTCAATGAATGCGTAATCCTGAAACGTTCGCGTGTGTTCGCCGAAATAGCGGACCACTTTGGTTTCGGTTTCGAACTTATACAGTCCCAGTGAGCAACCGATCGCCGCCAGGACACAGACGGTGCTGACGACGATGTGATGCCTTGCGACCCAGGCCGCCAATCCGTGCCAGAACGAGTTGTCCAACTCTTCCTCGGCGGGAGCTTTGGCGGGAAACAGCATCATCAGGGCGGGCAATCCGACCAGCGTGATCACCAGCGAAATCGCCGTTCCGATCGACGAGTAGATGCCAAAATCCCGGATCGGCGACAGGGAGCTTGTGCAAAGCGATGCCTGGCCGATGATGGAGGTGACTCCCGCCCGTGCCGCCAGTAATTCGCGATATGTACCGCCACCGACAACGTGGTGACCAGCAGCAGTGTCGGCATCGTGACGAGAACCATGTTCATCGGCGCGCCGACCGCAGGGACGAGCGCCAACGACACCAGAGCCGTGTAATAGGAAACCCCCAGCACCACGAGCGCCAACCGCCAGCTCTTCAACATCCAGAGCGCGAACAACCCGCCGACCAGTCCGGAGAGCAAGAACAGCGAACGCTGATCGGGCCGGGTCGCGGGGGCCTGTGGATTCCAGGTCGCCTTCATCACCTCGGTATTGAGCGCGTGCCCCGCGACGGGACTGCCGGCCAGATGCAGCGCGCTGGCGGGGATACCCGAATCCGCAGCCGCATTTTGCAGCCATTCCAGGGCTGCCCCTCTTTCCGCCCGCCCCGCTTCCGACAGGTACAACGCGACAGCCGCCGGTGTCCCAGGAGTCTGGAAACAGGCTTCAATCACCGGTCGTTCGGCGGTCTCACCCGATTTCGGGGCGATTTCTCCACCGATCGAGTCCAGTGACTCAATCAGGGTCTGAAACTCGCCAACTTGCGAGGTCTTCCAATGCATTCCCTGCCAGGTGACCAAAAGATCGTGGGGTTCCATCACGGGCAACAGGGCCGCGAGTTCCGCGAGCGACGATTCGGCTGGAGGGCCGGAGTCGTCGGCTGGCTCGTCACCGTCAACGCCGGCCGCAGGCGGTTCTCCAGCCGGATCCAAGTTCGCGACCAGCGGAGCCTCTCCCAGTGCCGAACTGCCCGCGTCGGCCGCCGCTTCACTTTCGAGTGTTTCCTGCGAGTCGGCGGTGGCGATCGACGCCGTCCGCACGACCACGTTCAGTTGCAACTTCTCTTTCGCGAGCGATTCGATCGTGCGGATCAACCGCTCCCGGCGGTCTCGCCCTTCGTCGGTGAGTCGAATCCGGACCGGGCCCCGCCCCACCAAGACTCCCGTCACCCGGGCGATCGACTCTTCCATGGGGATCTTGTCCGAATGGATCTGCGCGATCAGGTCGTAGGGGGTGCGCACACTGTCGAAGTAAGGAGACGCCCCCCGTCGACGGCCACTCGGGTCGAGCGTTCCACGCACTTTACGGGCCAGTCGATCGATTCGCGGGTCGTCGAGCCGACTTCCATCCCACGAACAGAGGACCGCGTCGTCGGTCGAGAAGTGTCGCTCGGCGAATTCATACGCCCGCCACTG
>JAPLOC010000489.1:0-776 GCA_026692825.1 Planctomycetota bacterium
ATGCCAACTCCGATTCACGCATGGAAAGCGAACCGGAAGAGGACATCGCCGCAGATGCCGCGGTTCTCGACACCCGCATTCCCGCCCCCCTGTCGGTCGTCCCCCGTTGGGGGGGCGGCCATCGAATCGATCCCCGTGCCGAGGTGGCGTTGGCGCTGTTGCGTGTTCGCCTGAGCGAACAGCGGCCAAACGCTGCTCCATCGTCTACTGAACATCCCGGTGTGGTTTCAACGGCTGAGTCCAACTCACTCCGTCGAACCAACGATTTCCCACTTGTCGATCCACGCGAGTCCCCGTGATGCCCCGCCTGTGCCCCGATTGTGGTCAATCGATCCGCGACGCGATTCCCGCCGACGCCCCGTGCCCCTATTGCGGTCCCATCGCCTCAGCCGGGGGGACGTTGAGATTCAACGCTGCCGACTACGCGGCTCTGGAAACCACCGAACCGGCTGCGACCGAACCATCGATTCACAACACCATTGATCTCCGAGGTCTTCCCGAAGAGGAAGCCGAACAGTGGCACCAGACGTTTCAGCAACTCGCAACCCCGCCGGAAGTTCTGGGCCAGACCACAGAGATTCCCAGTGGGTTCCTGCCGAACGTGGAATCGGCAGCGGGACTTGAGGCCCACGGGGATACTGTGTCGCAGGAGATTGGTGATTCGGCTCAGACCGGATCCGCCTTTCGGAGTTCGTCGTTCGACCTGAAGGGAAGCCGCCCCACGATTGTCACCCGGCAGCTCGCCGATCCCGAACAAACGCCGACCGGCGACACGG
>JAPLOC010000489.1:802-6928 GCA_026692825.1 Planctomycetota bacterium
TACGAACTTCTGGACGTGTTGGGCCGCGGCGGTATGGGCGTCGTCTACACCGCCCGACAGACCTCGGTCAATCGGGAAGTCGCCGTCAAGATGATTGGTTCCGGCCAGTCGCAGGACGACGGGGTCCGCGCGGCGTTTCTCGACGAGGCGGTGATCACTGGCGAACTGGATCATCCGAATATCGTTCCGATTCACGAACTCGGGACCAATCGCTCTGGAACCCTGTTCTACTCGATGAAACGGGTCACCGGAACCCCTTGGAGCAGACACATCGCCAAGAACGGCGAATTGGAGAATCTGAAGATTCTCAGTGCGGTCGCGGACGCGATCGCCTTCGCCCACAGTCGGGGAGTCGTGCATCGCGACTTAAAGCCCGAAAACGTGATGTTGGGGGAATATGGCGAAGTGTTGGTGATGGACTGGGGGTTGGCGCTGGTCACCGACGCGTTTCGCAAGCCAGCCAGTGTTTCGCTCTCCCCAACCCCCGGTTGCACCCCTTCCTATGCCGCTCCGGAACTGGTGACCGGACCGATGGCGGTGATTGGACCGCACAGCGATGTCTATCTGCTGGGGGCGATTCTCTACGAAATCATCACGGGGAAGCCGCCGCACCTGGCCCGCTCCGCGCGCGAATGCTGTGAGATCGCCGCCCGGAATGGAATCGCCCCCACAAACAAGACCGGCGAACTGGTCGAAATCGCCCGCCGCCGTTCGCGATTTTCAGCAGGCGCTCAAGGGTTATGAGTCGCATACCGAGAGCTTGCGTCTGACCCAATTGGCAAACTCGGACCTCGAATTGGCACGGGTCGCTGGCAAGTACGAGGATTTCGCCCGTGGAGTATTCGGTTATGGGCAGGCGCTGAAATTATGGGAAGAGAATCAGGAGGCCCGCGAAGGGTTGCGTACGGCCCGGCGGGAATACGCCCAGGCGGCGCTTGACCGACAGAATTTTGAACTCGGGTTGGGACAGTTGGATGCCGACGACCCGACCCACCAGCCGATCATCACACGGTTGCAGGCTGGTCTGAATGATCGCGATCAACGGAAACGCCGTGAGACGCTGTTGAAACGCGGTGTGGCCGCGTTGCTCGCTGTGATCTTTTTCGGTGGTACGTTGTTAACGCTGTTGATTTACCGGGGAAAACTCGCGGCGGACGATGCGAAAAACGATGCGCTGATCCAAAAAAAAGCGGCGGACACTGCGAAAGACAAGGCGGAGGAGGCAACGAAAGAGGCCAAGGCGCAAAGAAAAGCCGCGGTGGACTCGGAGAAAGCCGCGGTCGCTGCGAAAAAGACGGCCGAATCCCAAAGGACCGCGGCCGATACCGCGAAAAAGGCCGCAATTCAGTCGGCCGAAGAGGCGGAGGACGAAAGAAAGAAGGCCGAATCTGCCAAACAAGTGGCGATTGACAAATCCAACGAAGCCGAAACGCAACGCCGTAATGCGGAATATGAAGCCTACGTCGCCCAAGTCGGCAAGGCGATCACGGCGATTGAAAACAACGATTACGAGATCGCGAAAACCATCGTCGAAACGATTGAGCGGAAATTGAATGCCCCGGCGGTCAGTGCCGAGGGGAAAGTTGAAGCCAGCCCCTTGCGACCCGGCTGGGAACTTCGACGGCTCCAGTATCTGCTTCAGCAGGCGCAGACCCTGGCGAGTTTTCCAGCCGACGGGGATCCCAACCGGACGACGGAACCGGCCCTCTCTTCCGCGAAGTCGACCCTCGATTCTGAAATCGGAGCGATCGCCGTCGACCGCTCCCTGCGGCGTTATGCGATCGCCGAGCAGGACGCTCAGGGAACAATTCACCTGGGCGAACTTTCGCTCGCCGAGGGGACTCCTCAGTCTCTGACACTGGATCGTATCGCGACTCTCGGCAAGCCGGTCGACTCACTGGCGTTTTCCCGCAATCAACGACTCCTCGCCGCTGGTGGGAATGAGGGACGAATCGTCCTGTGGCAGGTCGGTGATCATGGCGTCCAGACTGCGGTCGAAGGAGCCCAATCGTTCGATCTCTCGATCGACAATAGCGGCAACACCAACGTGAACGGGGTCGCGTTCATTGAGCCAACTCGTGGATCCGGTGTCGGCAGGCTTTGGCTCGCGGCCGTCTGTTCCGATCGCGGCGTCCGACTTTGGGATCTGACGGAATTCCGATCGGGACAGGCTGCTCGTCCGGGGCCAGTTCAGAACAGCGTGAAACCCCGCGTCGAGTTGATGGGGGGGGTACAACGGGCGCTCGCCGTCGCGCCCGACGGAACGCGATTCGTCACGGCTGGTGATGACGGCCTGGCCGTCGTATGGAATCTTTCGCCCGATGGAACGAGATTCCAAAAGAGCGAAAGCGTGAAAACCAGTCCCGCGACATCGTCTGCCTCGACTTCGGAAACGCTCTTTTCAGGGGCTTTCGGAGGTCACGGCGTGCCGATCGACTCGGCGGCGTGTTCTCCAGACGGCCAGTCAGTCGCGACCGGGGGCATCGATGGCCGAATTCTGATTTGGGATCCCAATCGTTCCAGCGCTCCCTTGGTGGCGTCTGCGGTCGAACAGCGGGGGAACTCGTTGGGAACAATGCGAACATTGGAGGGGCACTCTCGCACTGTCCGTTCCCTGGATTATTCGGCGGATGGCAAGACGCTCTATTCCGCGTCCGACGATCGCACTGTGTGCGTCTGGAACGTTGATCCTTCCGCACCGGGTGGTCCCCCCAAAGTTCTGCGGGGACATGGCGACTGGGTCCGCGCGGTGCGCGCCGTCAACGGCTCCGCCGGCCGACGGTTCGCACTCTCCGGCGGAAATGACCGGCGACTGGTGCTGTGGGACGTCGAAAAATACTCGGACCAGGGGGTCGTGCTGATCGAAGACCATACAATCACCAGCTTGAGGCATACCGACGACGTGTTGTCGGGGATGTTCAATTCCACGGGAACGAAGCTCTTGACCGCCAGTCGCGACCGGTCGGCGATTGTCTGGAATTTGAATCCCTGGGGGGACGCGAACCAGATTCTTAACGGTTCGCCGATCAGGCTGGAGGAAGGCCATACCGACTCGGCGGTCAATACCCGGTTTCTGCCTGATGGTAAGACCGCGATCACGGCGGGACTCGACGGGCGGGTCTGTTTCTGGGATCTGCGAACCGGCGCACAGATTGGCCTGCTGCAAGACCCCGGAATCAAGGGCATCGTCGATGTTTCTCACGACGGACGATGGGTTGCCACTGGCGGACGTGAAAACGCATTCGTGCTGTGGTCGGTCGATGAGGCGCTACGGGCGTTTCCCCGATCAGCCGATCCTGCGAATGGAATTCAATTCCCCCAAGACCTGGGGCATCGCGCCAAGGTCCGTGTCGTCGCGTTCTCTCCCGGACCGCGGACGCGACTCTTCACGGGTGACATTAAGGGGGGGGGCCTGTTGTGGGAACTGGATGCGGCCAATCCGCTGCCGCCAGTTGTGATTGACAGCCATTCCGAGCAGATCAACGCCGCTGTGTTCTCCCCCGACGGTGAAAGTCTGTTGACCGCGTCGGATGATGGTTCCATTGCGGTCCAGACGTTGCGATCCCCCAAAAGTTTGCGGCGACTCGAACTCGGATCGCCGGTTCGATACCTCGCCATTCCTCCCGATGGCAGCCGGGTCTTCGCGGTTGTGGAAGGCGACGCTGGGTCCGGGGGATGGCAATTTCACGAATGGGATCTGCGCAGCGAAGCACACGTCGTTCGACCTCTGGGGCAGGATGTGACGCTGGTCTTTGGACTGACGCTGGATCTGCACGCTTCCCCCCCTGCGGTTGTGGTCCCGGTTGGCGTGGATCGCAAAACCCGACTGAAACGGTTGTCTGTGGGAACGGAATACCAGGACCGAACCACCGAAACCTGGCAGGAATTGTCGACCAATCGGGCCCGGAAAAACGCGCGAACCCGCACGTCAAATTCGGCTCAGGATACCGGTTTTTCCACGGTCTGGGGGGCCGCGATCGACCCGACGACCGGCCGCCTGTTGACCGTCGGCGACGTCGGGGCCGACCTCTGGCAGTTTCCGCCGATCGGAGCCGGTCGACCGGACGAAGGCAAACTCCGGGTCACCCATCAGAAATCACTGTCACCCCATCGCGCGGTTGCCGATGCGGCGTTCTCTCTGGACGATCAGTTCGTCGCCACCGCGAGTTGGGACGGAACATTCAAGATTTGGAAACTCGACGGTCAGTCCGCGCGCGTCTGGCACCGTGTTCAAGCCGATCGACGGCAACCGCCGCCACCGGGGGCTGGAGACGCCCCCGCACTCCCGGATCCTGCGCTGCAAATGGCGCGCGGTGCCGTGAATTCCATTCGGTTTTTCCAGGGCTCCGCTGGGGACGGGGGTTCCACGGTGCGGTTGCTAACCGCGCACCAGAACGGAGACGTCGTGGTCTGGAATTGGAACGGAACCCAGGAAGAGGAACCTCGGGAGCAGTCGTTCGTGGCAACGAAACCGGTTCGCGAAGCGTTCTGTGTCCGTGCGGCCCTCGTGGGGGACCAGGTGTTGATTGTCGCGACTTACGCCGGCGGAATGGCAAAGCTCTACGAATTCAGTCCCGATCGCGGAGAGTTGCGAGAACGGGGCGAATTCCAGGGAGATGACGCCGCGAAACACGATGAAAAAGACGTCTTGTGCGGGGCGATCAGCACGGACGGAAAATGGGCGGCGACCGGGGATCGAGACGGTCGCATTATCGTCTGGAACATGGAGACTCGCACACCGTGGCTGAAGGTGCTGCGGGGTCACTCCACGGAAATCACCTCACTCGCCTTTTCTGATTCGTCCCGATCGGAAGCGAACTCAACCGTCGGAAACGAAGACCCGCTGGCAAACACCGGCCACTACGGCGCACTCCGTCTGGTCTCGGGAAGCCGGGATGGAACGGCCAAGTTGTGGGATCCACGCACTTCGTTCGTCAGCACGCGGGGGAATGGCGAGCGTCTGGAGGCGAACGACTTGATGACGCTGCGGCTGACGTTGGATGGTCCCGCGTCACGATCGGAAATGGGAGGGGTGACCGCGGTGGACATTTCGCCGGCTGGGGACAGCATTGTGACCGTCGGTCAGTTGGAAAACGGTTCTGAGCAGAAAATTCTGCTTTGGAGGGCGATGCCGGCGGAAACTCCGGGGAAATAAGGCGAGTCCAGCAAAAACCACAAATCGCTCGACAAATCGAGAAATCCCGAACACCGTCGGCTGGTTCGCCGGACGCCTCAAGATTTCTCGAATTTCACCGCTTGCCTTTCGCAAATTGCACCGATAATATGCCGATGCACCTCGAAACCCCATCTCCGTACTCCCGGGACATGGTCAGCGTGGATTCACTGATGGACCCAACGGCAGCCACGATTGGCGATCCAATGTGGCGTTTTTGCCGTAGGTATACGGGAGTCGTGGTCTTGACAGTGGTTCCCGGTGGGTCGTGGAGAGTCTGCAGATGATTGATGTCGAGGCATATCTGCGGCCGCTCAGTGATGAATCACCCTGTGGTGAGGACTTGGAGTACGACCCGGCGTTTGGGGCGATGGAGCGGGCGTCCCAGGGAAAGCCGGAGCAGCAATACGGCGGAACTGTGGTGCCAGCGGAGGAGCCGAATTGGGCGGAAGTTCGGTCAAACGCCTTTGATCTGATGGGGCGGACCAAAGATCTGCGTGTCGCCGTGATGTTGACGCGGGCGGTTCTGGGGTCCGGTGGGTTTGTGGATTTTTCTGGTGTCCTGTCTCTGATTCGTGGCTGGATAGAGAATTATTGGGAGCCGTTGTATCCGCGGCTCGATCCGGATGATGATCTTGATCCGACGATTCGGGTCAATCTGTTGGCGTCGCTGTGTGATTCAGCGACCCTGCTCAACGACCTGAAGAAGACTCCGCTCGTTTCGTCGCGAATGGCTGGTCGATTCGGGTTGCGCGAAATTGCGATTGCCAAGGGGGAGGTTCCCGCTCCGGTGAGCATGGCAAGTCCGCCGACCGTTTCGATGATCGATGGTGCGTTTCAAGATGCGCCGTTGGAGGATTTGCAGGTGACACTGCAGGCGGTTCGAACTGCGGCTGAAGAGGTCGGCGCGATTGAGTCGGCGGTCACGGGGTTTGTCGGATCGGGAAGATCGA
>JAPLOC010000489.1:7048-8761 GCA_026692825.1 Planctomycetota bacterium
GCGCTGCGAAAACGATTCTCACGGATCAGCTTGGGCGACGCGGGGTGCTGGCGGGCGGAGACAATACCGGCGGCGATTCGGGCTCGGTTGATTCGGAGGGCGGGCTGCCAGCGGAAGGGGGTGGACGTATGGCGCAAGCGCTGACTGGTGAGATCCTGACACGCGACGACGTCGTCAAGGCGATTGACAAAATCTGCGAATACTACGCGCGGCACGAGCCCTCCAGCCCCTTGCCGTTGTTGTTGAAGCGTGCAAAACGCCTGAGTACCATGAGTTTCATGGAGATTTTGCAGGATTTGGTTCCTGATGGGGTTCCTCAGGCGCAGCTCTTTGGAGGGACGACGTCCGAAGAGTAG
Organism: Planctomycetota bacterium; assembly: GCA_026692825.1. GTDB lineage: Bacteria > Planctomycetota > Planctomycetia > Planctomycetales > Planctomycetaceae > UBA10511. The sequence continues at coordinate 7,405 of JAPLOC010000489.1, forward strand.
TCCAGATCGCGTTCGAGAGTCCCACAGAAGATTTTTCACCCGGAGTGTTTCATGGCGAAGCAGAGCAGTCAGAAGTTCATCGCGCGCAATCGGGCACCGCGAGTTCAGATTGAATACGACGTTGAAGTTTACGGTGCCGAGAAGAAAGTTCAGTTGCCTTTCGTGATGGGGGTGATGGCAGATCTGTCGGGCAATCCGGCGGAGCCTCTGGCGCCCGTCGCCGACCGGAAGTTCCTGGAGATTGACGTTGACAACTTCGACAGCCGCATGAAGGCAATGAAGCCCCGCGTGGCGTTCCAGGTGCCGAACACACTGACCGGTGAGGGGAATCTCGCGGTCGATCTCTCGTTCGAGAGCATGGACGACTTCACTCCCGCCGCGATCGCGAAGAAGGTCGACTCGTTGAACAAGCTGCTGGAAGCCCGGACGCAGTTGTCGAATCTGCTGACGTATATGGACGGCAAATCGGGAGCGGAAGATCTGATCGCCAAAGCGCTCAAAGATCCCGCGCTGCTCCAGTCACTCGCGTCGGCCCCCAAGCCCGACGCCCCGGCTTCCTAGTCGCCGGTATTTCTTTTGACACTCGTCCCGGCTGAGCGCGCTTCGCGCTCCATTGATCGACCGCATTCAACTTGAGGAATAATTCACCATGGCGGACGCTGAACAGCAGCTTCAGGGGCAGGGGGGAGCCACTTTTTCCCCCGATGATTTTTCGTCGCTGCTCAATAAAGAGTTCAAACCCAAAACCGATCGCGCCAAAGAGGCCGTCGAGACCGCGGTCAAGACCTTGGCCGCGCACGCGCTGAGTGACTCGGCGATCGTCTCCGACGATGCGATCAAGTCGATTCAGGCGATCATCGCGGCGATTGACGAGAAGCTCACAGGCCAGATCAACAAGATTCTGCACCACGCCGACTTTCAAAAGCTCGAAGGTGCCTGGCGTGGTCTGCATCACCTGGTGACCCACACCGAAACCGACGAGTTGCTCAAGATTCGGGTGATGAATATCTCCAAGAACGACTTGGGCAAAACGCTCAAGAAGTTCAAGGGGACCGCCTGGGATCAAAGCCCGATCTTCAAGAAGCTCTACGAAGAGGAGTATGGTCAGTTTGGTGGCGCTCCGTACGGTTGCCTCGTGGGAGACTACCATTTCGACCATAGTCCACCCGATGTCGAACTGCTGACTGGAATCGCCCAGGTCGCCGCGGCCTGCCATGCCCCATTCATTTCCGGCGTGTCCCCCGGAACCATGCAGATGGACACCTGGCAGGAGCTTTCCAACCCCCGCGATCTGACCAAGATCTTCGAGACGGCCGAATACGCTTCGTGGAAATCGTTGCGGGAGTCGGACGACGCC
>JAPLOC010000489.1:8787-11210 GCA_026692825.1 Planctomycetota bacterium
CTACCTGGCGTTGACCATGCCACGATTTCTGTCCCGTCTCCCCTACGGCGCCAAGACCAATCCGGTCGAAGGGTTCGCCTTCGAAGAGGAAACGGAAAGCCAGAATCATTCGAATTTCTGCTGGGCGAATTCCGCCTACGCGATGGCGACGAACATCAACCAGTCGTTCAAGGCGTTCGGCTGGTGTTCGCGGATCCGTGGAATCGAGTCGGGTGGTGCGGTCGAAGGTTTGCCGGTCCATACATTCCCGACCGACGACGGTGGCGTCGACATGAAATGCCCGGTGGAAATCGCGATCAGCGACCGCCGCGAGGCCGAACTCTCGAAAAACGGGTTCATGCCGCTTGTTCATCGCAAGAATTCCGACTTCGCGGCGTTCATCGGCGCACAGTCTCTGCAGAAGCCCGCCGAATATTCCGACCCCGACGCGACGGCCAACGCCAATCTCGCCGCCCGCTTGCCGTACCTCTTTGCCACCTGCCGATTCGCGCATTACCTCAAGTGCATCGTCCGCGACAAGATCGGCTCGTTCAAAGGCCGGGATGAAATGCAGCGCTGGTTGTCTTCGTGGATCCTGCAGTACGTCGATGGAAACCCGGCGAATTCCAGCGAGACCACCAAAGCGATGAAGCCGCTCGCCGCCGCCGAAGTGGTGGTGGAGGAGGTCGAAGGAAACCCCGGCTACTACACTTCGAAGTTCTTCCTGAAGCCGCACTATCAGTTGGAGGGTCTCACAGTCTCGCTGCGACTGGTTTCCAAACTCCCATCCGCCAAGGGCGGTTGATCCGCCGTCTCTCGAAGTTCCTTCTGTCCCCGTCTTAACTCGCACCCTGAACCACAGTTCACAAGAATAAGGAGTCATCCATGGCTGTTGACATGTTTCTGTTCTTCAACGCCGCCGACAAAATCGAAGGTGAGACCCAAGACAAAGTCTATGCCGCGAAAAAAGGCATCGACGTTCTGGCTTGGAGCTGGGGAATGTCTCAGTCCGGTTCGTTTCATACCGGCGGCGGCGGAGGTGCCGGCAAGGCGAATTTCCAGGACATTTCTGTGACGAAGTGGGTTGACAAGGCGTCCCCCAACCTGATGTTCGCTGTCGCTCAGGGCAAAAACTTGACCGACGCCACTCTGGTCGTTCGCAAAGCCGGTACGGTTCCGCTGGAGTACATCGTGATCACAATGACCGAGGTCATGGTCACGTCGCTCAGCACCGGAGGCAGTGGCGGGGAAGACCGGCTGACGGAGAACATCAGTCTCAACTTCGCCCAGGTCAAGTTTTCGTACCAGCAGCAAAAGAAGGACGGCACAAAAGAAGGGGGTGCTCTCGACTTCACCTTCGATATCGCTTCCAACGACAAGGAAGCTTCCTAGTCCGAAGTCGCGGAATGTCCATCGGTTGATGCGACGTCTTTTCGATTCATTCCCCGTTTTTTTGACTGCCGAACATGCTCGCCGAAGAGTTGCTTCAGTCGGGTCAGCTTCCCGAAGCCCTTGCCGATTTACAGCAACACATTCGCCGCGAGCCTGGCAATCCCAAGTTCCGCGTGTTTCTGTTTCAGCTCCTATCGGTGTTGGGAGACTGGGACCGGGCTTCGGCTCAGCTTGAGGTCGCCGGCCAGTTGGACGCGGGAACGCTGTTGATGGTGCAGATGTACCGCGAAGCGCTTCGTTGCGAGTTTTTTCGCAGGGAAGTCTTCGCGGGACACCGCACTCCCTTGTTGTTCGGCGAGCCAGCCGAATGGTTGGCACTGCTGGTTGAGTCTTTTCGCCTGACTTCACTGGGTGAGTTCGCCCAGGGATCGGCACTCCGTGAGCGGGCCTTCGACGCGGCCCCTGCGACAGCGGGCGTGATCACCCTGGCTGCCGAATCGACACACTCGTTCGAGTGGCTGGCCGACGCCGATCCGCGGTTCGGACCGGTCTTAGAGGTTGTGCTGCAGGGGAAGTATTATTGGATTCCGGTCGCTCGGATTTCCAAGATCGATTTCGAACCCCCGACCGACCTTCGCGATTTCGTCTGGGCGGCCGCGCATTTTGTCTGGACCAACGGCGGCGAGGCGATCGGCCTGATCCCCGCGCGATACTCTGGCTCGGAGTCGCATGGCGATCCGCAAGTTCGGCTCGGACGTAAGACCGACTGGGTCGACCAGCCAGATGGCCTTTCGGTCGGTGTGGGACAGCGCATGCTGGCGACCGACGTGGGCGAATTCGCGCTTCTGGATATCCGCTCGATCACCTTTCACTCGGCGGACGAACCCTCCTCTACGGACGCAGTAACTCCCGTCGGTGAGGAGCCGCATGGCTGAACTCACCTCGCAGGAGCGTTTGCAGCCCTCACTGCTGGATCGGCTGACTGACGATGCGCCGGACCAGAAATCTGAGTCGCGAGAGCGTCGCGTTTTGTCCGTCAGTGGAATGCGGGC
>JAPLOC010000489.1:11227-15350 GCA_026692825.1 Planctomycetota bacterium
CGGTTTTGAATTACGGGATCGTCGATTTGACGGGCCGCACAGTCTCTGGATTCACCGAAGACGAGCTGGTGCGGGTTGTTCGTGAGGCGATTTTACGTTTTGAACCCCGGCTCGCCGCGAGTACGCTTGTCGTGAAACTCGAGCAGTCGGCGAAAGACCGAGAGTTTCGGGCGATGTCGTTTCGTATTGAGGCGGAACTCTGGGCTCAGCCGCTTCCGTTGCAACTCTACGTCAAAACCGAATTCGACCTCGAATCGGGACATGCGCGCATCGTCGAGACCCGTTGAATGGACCCGAGATTTCTGAAGTACTACAACCGCGAACTTCAGTTCATCCGTGAAATGGGAGGGGAGTTCGCGCGCGAGTATCCCAAGATCGCTGGGAGACTGGGGCTCGATGGCATCGAGTGTGCCGACCCGTATGTCGAGCGTCTCTTCGAAGGATTCGCGTTCCTTGCCGCCCGGGTGCAGCTGAAACTCGACGCCGAGTTTCCCCGTTTCACCGAAAACCTGCTCGAGATGGTTTACCCCAATTATCTCGCACCGGTTCCCTCAATGGCGGTTGTTCAATTCAACCCTCATTTGAACGACGGCGCGCTGGCCGCCGGGTTCTCGCTTCCGAGGAAGACGGTTCTGAAGGGTTTGTTGGGCCGGGATGACCAGACTGCCTGCGAATATCGTACTTCGAATGACGTGGTTTTGTGGCCGATCGAGGTCGCTCACGCGGAGTATTTCAGTCGCGAAACTCCGGCGTTCCCCATCCCCAAAGTCGCCGGCGTTCGTGCCGCGCTGCAACTGAAACTCAAGGCGACCGCCGGACTGAAGTTCGACAAAATTCCCCTCGATAAGCTGGTCTTCCACCTCCACGGCGCCGACCAGTTGCCGTTCCGCCTGCACGAGCAGTTGCTCGCCAATTGTCTGGCTGTCGTCGTGCGCTCGACGAAACGCCCCGTTCCGTGGCAGGAGGTTCTCAAGGCTTCGACCCTGCGTCGGTTCGGATACCAGGACGATCAGGCTTTGTTGCCGGTCGAAAACCGCTCATTTCAAGGCTACAGGCTGCTCCAGGAGTATTTCAGTTGCCCGCAGCGATTCCTGTTCGTGGAATTCACGGGTCTCGCGGAAGCGATTCGTCGTTGCCCCGACGACGAGCTGGAAATCGTCGTACTCTTCAACCGCCACGATCCATCACTGGAGAGGTTGATCGATGAGTCGAACTTTCGGCTCGGTTGCACGCCCGCGGTGAATCTCTTTCCGCGTCGTGCCGATCGCATTCATCTCTCGGACCAGACGTCGGACTACCATGTGATCGCCGACAGAACGCGTCCGGTCGATTTCGAAGTCCATTCGATCACCCGCCTGACCGGTTTTGGCTCTTCCGCTGACGAATTGCAGAAGTTTCTGCCGTTCTACGCGATGAACGGTCTGCAGGAACACAACGCGTTCTATACCCTCCGGAGAATTCCCCGCGTTCTCCCGTCGTCACAACGTCGTACCGGGGCGCGGTCGACCTACGTCGGCAGTGAAACCTATGTCAGTCTGGTGGATGGCGACGAAGGCCCGTTTCGCCACAACCTCAGGCAACTCGCCCCCGAAATACTCTGCACGAACCGGGATCTCCCCCTGATGATGCCGGTCGGTCAGGCGAAAACCGATTTCACTCTGGAAACGTCGGCCCCTGTGGTTTCGACTCGTTGCCTCACAGGTCCCACTCGGCCACGCGGATCGATCGCCTATGGAACGGGAGAATCCGCCTGGAAACTCGTGAGCCAACTTTCGCTGAATTACCTCTCCCTGGTGGGGGAGGAGAGCGGCGCGGGAGCTTTGCGGGAATTGCTGGAACTGCACGCTGACCCCAGCCAGCAATCCATTCGCAAACAGATTGACGGTCTGGTCTCCGTTGTCTCGCAACCCATTGTCCGCCGCCTGCCGGTACCGGGACCGATTACCTGTGGTCGCGGGGTGGCGGTCGCCGTCACATTCAATGAAGCGGCGTTCGAGGGGGCTGGAGTCTTCACCCTGGCCTCGGTCCTGGACGAATTTTTCGCGCGGTATGTTTCCTTGAATTCCTTCACCGAGACAAGTCTGTCGACCCTGGATCGGGGGGAAATCATGAAATGGCCGATTCGCGTCGGGCGGAGGGTCTTACTGTGAACCTGGATCAGCGACTTCACGACGCCCCACACACTTTTGACTTTTTCCAGGCGCTCCGTCGACTGGAATGCCTGCATCGCGATTCGTCGCGTATCGGTGACACCGTCCGTCCGTCGGAAGATCCCGTCCGGCTCGCGCAGGATCCGTCGCTGTCATTTGCCGGCAGCACGCTCAGTACGTGCGTTCGAGGCAAAGGGGGGCTCCCCTCGCGACTTGCCGTCAATTTCTTCGGCTTGTTCGGTTCCAACGGTCCGTTGCCGCTCCATCTGACCGAATACGCCCGTGACCGATTGCGCAATGCGGGCGATCCCACCTTGATCGCGTTCGCCGACCTGTTTCACCATCGGATGCTGTCGTTGTTTTACCGCGCTCGGGCGATGGCCGAGCCAACGATCGAATTCGACCGACCGGCGGACGACCATTTCGCACGTTACGTCGGGTCGCTGTTTGGACTCGGATTCGAATCCCTGCGCAACCGGGATGCGCTCTCCGATCGAGCCAAACTCTACTTTGCCGGCCGGCTCGCTTCCGGTCCCAAGAATGCCGATGGGCTCTCCGCACTGCTGAGTGAATTGCTCGAAGCCCCGACATCAATCGATGAATTCGTGGGGCGTTGGATGCGATTGCCGCGCGACTGTCGATGCCGGCTCGGCGAATCGCCCATGACCGGAGCGCTGGGAGAAACGGCCCTGTTGGGGGAACGTGTCTGGGATTGCCAGCATCGGTTTGATGTCACCGTCGGTCCGCTGTCATTCGCAGAATTCGAGCAATTCCTCCCAGGAGGCAATTCCCTGCCGCTTATTGGGGCAATCGTCCAGAACTACTGCGGGGACGAACTCGCCTGGGATCTGCGGTTGGTGCTGCGTGGACCGGAAACTCCGCCCACCCTCCTGGGACGGTCCGGGTTACTGGGTTTGACCACGTGGCTGCATTCCACTCCGCCGGATTGCGATGTCACCGATCTGGTCCTGCGGCCGGTTCCCGAATTGGAAGATTCGTGATGAGAGCCTGGTTTGGTTGTCGCCCGAAAAAACCCGGGGGCTGACGCCGCCCGGTTCGCCTGGTGTGGTTTGACCAATCGGATTGGAATTTCAAGACTTCGTCCTTCGAACATACGCCCCCCACTGAACAATGCGTGAAATCAGTCGCGTCGCCCTGTTTGGCAAGCTGAACCCGGTCGCCTACCGCGGAATCGAAAGCGCCACGGTGTTTTGCAAGATGCGGGGCAACCCGTATGTCGAAGTCATTCACTGGTTGCACCAGGTACTTCAACTGCAGGATTCGGATCTGCATCGCACGATCAAGAATTTCAATCTGGATCCTTCGAAACTTGCCCGCGACTTCACCGAAGGACTCGATCGCCTGCCGCGCGGCTCCACCTCGATCTCCGATCTTTCGTCGCAGGTGGAGGAGGCGGTCGAACGGGGCTGGGTCTACGGTACGCTGATGTTCGGCGAGTCGCAGGTCCGCACCGGCTATCTCCTGGTCGGTCTCCTGAAGACTCCCTCGTTGCGGAACACGCTGTTGGGGATCTCGAAAGAGTTCGGCAAGATCAATCTCGACACACTGACTGAACGGTTTGATGAAGTCGTTAAGGGGTCGTCGGAAGAAGGACTCGCCCCGTCCGACGGCTTCCAGACCGGCGGCGGCGCGGCACCGGGCGAAGCGAGCGGCGCAATGGCCCCCGCTCAAATGGGCAAGCAGGAAGCGCTCAAGAAATTCACCGTCGACCTGACCGAACAGGCCCGTTCTGGAAAGATGGATCCGATCGTCGGCCGTGACGACGAAATCCGCCAGGTGATCGATATTCTGATGCGGCGTCGCCAGAACAACCCGATCCTCATCGGCGAAGCGGGCGTTGGCAAAACCGCCGTCGTCGAAGGGTTCGCCCAGCGCATCGCCCGCGGTGATGTTCCCCCCAGCCTCAAAGAGGTCGAACTCCGCTCGCTCGATGTCGGCCTGTTGCAGGCCGG
>JAPLOC010000490.1 GCA_026692825.1 Planctomycetota bacterium
TGGTCCGGGAAAGCCCGCGCTCGAATTGCGGAATCCCGATTCCGCACGCGCCCTGTTCAGCCGGGAACGGGCCGAAATGCACGAGGATCTGCACCACCAACTTCATGAGCTGGAAGCCGCCTGTGACGAACGCCGGCAGCTTTTGCGGGCGAAACGGCTGCACCGGTGGTTGCATTTGTGGTTGGTGGTCCACATCCCGGCGTCGGTGGCCGTGTTGGTTCTGCTGATTGTTCACGTTGTTCTCGCGTTGCGGGTTGTTCCGTTTTCGTTCTAACCCTCCGAAGCATTCGATGTCGTTGCACCGCGATCACCGCTTTCTGGCCGAACGGGTCGAACTCGACTTTCACCGCCAGCCCAACCACACCTACCGCCGGATCTGGCTCTGGTCCGCCGGTTTGGCACTCGTGGTTTTCGCGCTCGCGCTGTTGCCGATGATCCGTGGCACCTACGCGAACTACGCGGCCGGTCCGGTGTCGCATGCCCACCACATGATCGAGAATGACTGCGCCCGATGTCATCTGAACTGGACGCTGTGGGATCGCCTGACTTCCGTGTCGACCCCGGTTCTGACCGTCGACAACAAGCAATGTCTGTCGTGCCATGATGGGGGTCAACACCACGCCCGGCAGATTCCCGCGCATGCCGATCTGTCGTGCGCCGAGTGCCACCGCGAGCATCGCGGCCAGCAGCAGCTCGCCCAGATCGGCGACAGCCAGTGTGTCCGCTGCCACGAGAACCTGAATTCCCACGGAGGTTCCGAGCGCTTCGCACTGGAGATCACGAGTTTCGATCGCGAAGGGCGGGGCCGGCATCCCGAATTCGCGCTGGATCGACTATTAGGACGAGTCGCCACGACGAACAATCTCGCTGGCGAACCCGATCTAAACGATCTTCGCAAAGTGTGGAAGGACAATTCCGCAGGGGGCGATTCCAGCGGCAACGCGGTGTCTGCCGGTGGCAGCAACCACAAGGATCGTGCTCAAAAACCAACAACGCCGACCGTGGACGATCGAGGGCTACGCGCTGGAAAGGATAGAATCCCGGTTGATCGGGGGAGAATTCATTTTAACCACGCGATCCACTTGAAGGCGGAGTACAAGGACGGGGTTTTGATTCAGGGGTTGCGAGACCAGAATCGCCAGCTTGTGGACTGGTCGCAGGAGTGCCAGAAATGCCACGAGCCGGACGCCAGTGGCCGTTACATGCGCCCGATCAATTACAAACAGCATTGTGCGCAGTGCCACCCGCTGTATTTCGACAACTCGAATTTTCCCGGTGAGACTGTTCCCCATGAAATGCCGACAACGGTTCGAGGCTTCCTGGTGGAACTCTATTCGCGCAAGCTGATGGCCTCGTCAACGGAACCGTCAAAATCGGTGGATGACCCCTTCAGTGAAGAAGCAGACGGCGTCAAGCCTTCCCGCCTGCCAACCGACAAGGTTCGTGCCGTCCGAGAGAAAGTCGCGAGGGTGATCGACGACAGGTTCCCGCCACTCGATCCCATGATTCCGGAATTTGTCGCAGCTCGCCTGAAATCCAAGGGGGGGTGCCAATATTGTCACACTGTGAATCAATCCGCCAATGATCCGCTGTGGCCCATCGAGAAACCACAGATTCCGGAGCGCTGGTTCCAGCACGCCGAGTTTGATCACGCCGCGCATCGGATGGTCGAGTGTGGTGACTGTCACCAGGTCTGGAAGGGGAACGAAGGATCGGCTCCCGTTCAGCAAAGCAACCTGACCGAAGACGTGTTGATCCCCGGAATCACCGTTTGCCGTGATTGCCACTCGGCAAAGCCTGATGTCGTACGTTTAATGCCGAACGCGCAAATTCACGGGGCGGGAACGCATTGTGTCGAATGTCACAAATACCACGCGCCAAGCGACCCGTTGGTGAATCGCCTGTCTGACGGAACCGATGCGACACCTCCAGCGGCCTGGAAACCCCAAGATCACTTGCACCGGTCGCCAACCGGAAAGTCGCCATGACCAGACAACCTCCCAAGTGGATCGCTCGCTGTCCCGCGCCGCTGTGGGTTGTCGTGCTGTCGTGGGCACTGCTCCCGTGGTCTCCGGTGTGGTCGGCCGACGCGGTTCCTCCATTGCCTCCCCCCCCCGCCCCGGAAAACGCCGCACAATCGCGTAATTCGTCGGACTATGCGATCGGCTCGGGTTCTCTGAAGGGGGCGGGATCGTGTTCCGCCGCGAACTGCCATGGCGGGGTGGGTGGTGAGGGATTTCGTGCCCGCGACGCGCGAGGCGGACTGGGTGAACGGCGTCAGTCGGCGGTCGATTCCACTACGGCGGGAGGTCAGAGCCCAGACTGCGAATTGGGCACGGAATACGGTGTGTGGCTTGAGAAAGATCCGCACGCGATCGCGTTTTCGACGCTGTTCAGCCAGCGGTCTGTCCGGATTGCCAAAAAGCTCGGTCTCCCCGCCGCTCACGAGGCGAAAGTCTGCCTCGCCTGCCATGCGACCATGACCGATTCGGAACTGGAATCATTCCCAGAGCAGCTTTCGGCCCATGATGACAAACGGCTGATTCAGCTTCGAGATGGCGTCAGTTGCGAGTCGTGCCACGGCGCAGCGGATGGCTGGCTGGAACCGCATAAGCAATTGAATTGGCGAACCAGCGCTTCGATCAACGGTCTGGGATTCGTCGACGCCCGAAAAATCGAGGTCCGCGCCGATGCGTGTGTGAAGTGTCATGTGGGTAGCCCCGGTCGGGATGTCGACCACGACCTCATCGCCGCCGGCCATCCCCGGCTGTACTTTGAGCTGGCGGCGTATCAGGCCAAACTCCCCCGCCATTGGAGCCGGAAGCAGGACGTGCGACTCAACTCCCCGCTCGACGCCCGGTTGTGGCTTGTGGGACAAACCGTTTCCGCGGACGCGGCACTGCAACTTCTGGAGTATCGGGCGACAAAGAAGCCAGCGGGAACATGGCTGGCGCGAAGCGGAAAGGGGCTGGCCGCCGGGACCGCTCCCTGGCCCGAGTTCGCCGAATTGAGCTGTTTCGCCTGTCATCACGACCTGGTGATCCCGAGTTGGAGGCAGAAACAACCATTCACCAAGAATTTCGGTGACGCCCCCTGGGGAATCTGGCAGTACTCGGCGGTGGAACGACTGGCGGGCGTGATGGAGAAGGAAGGATCGCAGGGCATTGGTGCCGAGTTGGCCGCGTTGCAGACGACAATGCGGCAGCCGTTGCCCGATCGCAATCTGGTCGCGAAACAAGTGTCGGTCCTTCGCGATCGTATCGGCGGGATGCGTCACAGGTTTTCCAGCGGAATTCCCATTCCCGATGATGCGGTGACCAGCTTTGGAATCGCACTGACCGATCTCGGAACGCAATCACTACCTCGGTTTGGCGGCATTAAGCTCATCGCTGAGAGAGCAGCAGGCTCTGCGTGCGGATTCCGCGGCAGTAGTGTTCCCCGCGTTGACTGAAATGCTGGAACAACTGCGGTTTCCTGCAGCTCGTGGCAAACTCGGATTCGACAGTCCGTTCGATTTCGCAGTCGACAATCAGGATGGAATCGACAAGAGTCCGGAGCAGTTCCAGAGACACGTCGAGGCTGTGCGCCGGGGGCTTTCCGCACCGTGATCCCAGAGAAGCGATTCATGAATTCCCTCTTGAGTTCATTCCGGCTGGCACATATCGCGTCGGGAGTCGTCCTGTTCGCGTGCGCGGTGTTTCTTACAAATCGCGATGAAGGGTTCGCCCAGGATGCGGCCGTCGCGGCACCGCCCGCAAAGCCCGCCTACAAGGGAATGCGACTGTGCGCGCAGTGTCATGAAGATCGTCTCGAATCCCAGTTCAACCGGGACTTCTGCCGACTGAATGAGAGTACGATTTTCGAAAAGCAGGACCGGCATTTTCAGGCGTACGAGTTGTTGGTCAATTCTCCACTTGCAAAGCAAATGGCTGCGCGGCTTGAGATCGATCTCAAGACGGAACGGAGCTGTCTGAATTGCCACGCGGACTGGAACCCGGATCATGGTGACACCCGCCCCCCGACTTTGGAAATGGGAGTCAATTGCGAGGCGTGCCATGGACCGAGCAGTCTTTGGGACAATCAGCATCAAGTCATCGACAATACGTGGCGAATTCGTTCTGCCAAGGAGAAATCGGACTTGGGGATGTGGGATGTGCGCGATCCCGTGCGTCGCGCCGAGATCTGCATTTCGTGTCATATCGGCGACCACGGTCAGCAGCGGTTTATCACCCACAAAATGTATGCGGCCGGTCACCCTCAACTGCCCGCGTTTGAACTGGCGACTTTCGAACGCCGAATGCCTCCGCATTGGCGGCGAGCGCAGGAAAAGGGCGATTTCCAATTCCGAGACCGCTACATTAACGAAGCAAATCGCCCCGAATTTCCCGAGACTCGGGATCTCCTCATCGGGGGGTTGATGTCGTTTCGCGCCACGCTGTTGCTTGTCGCGGGGCCTAAGGATCCGCCGCGGGCTTTAGATTTCGCGCAATTCGACTGCCAGGCTTGCCACCACGAACTGCAATCGCCAGCCTGGAGGCAGGTCCGAGATTTCCCAGGACAGATTGGGAGACTCCGCGCGAATGAATGGTCCCAAGTACTCGCGAATACGGCGCAGGGAGTGACCGACCTGGGGCAGGAATGGGATGACGGCCTAAAGAAGATTTCGGCCGCATTCGAAAGAAGTCCATTTGGCGATCCGGAGTTGTTGAGGGCCGCCGTTCATGGCAAGAATGAAAACGTTGGGTTCAGCCAGCGTCTGCGAATTGCGGGCGATGGCCTAAGACGAGTCCCACTGGATTCTGAAACAGTGAAACGCTTTTCGGACAAACTTGTCGCGGTCGCGCTGAAACAACCGGTCGATTACCACTCGGCGCGGCAACTCGCCTGGGCGCTGGTCGTTCTGGATTCCGAATCGGCGGCGGGTGTGCCGGGCGGATTTCAAGCATTGCCGGAACGTGACGCCGGGGCTCCGATGGATGCCGCGGCGGTGGCCGCCCGTCGCAAGGTGGAAGAACACAACTGGAATCAGTTCGTGGCGTGGTGCGAAGGGATTCGCCGGAACTCGGAGGAGCAGGCGCAGGGGGATTTGAAAAGAGTCGACGAGATACTGGGGTTGGAACTTCCGGGTACAACCTGCGCGTTGGTCGGGAAGCGTTTGCCGGACTACGGAACGCGGATGGCAGAACGGCTATGCCGGTCGGCCAAGTACCGTCCCGTGGAATTTCGTGATGCGGTGAGAGAATTCCAGGGGCGTCGGGCTCCCAATCCACCGAAAGCGGCCGGCAACTGAACTGCTGAACGGTCGGTCGGAGTGAGTGGTCGCATCACCTGACGCACATTTTGCCCCTACAGATTGCACTCTCCGTCCGCTTGCGATATCAAACAGGCACGAAGTCGGCGGATTCGTGTCGCCCGGGGGCTCCCTTTGGGGGGTAGTTGGGTGGTCGCGTGTCCGTTGGGTCACATCGAGAACGACAGCCTGAGGAGCCCGGTTGCATGAAAGTCCGCGACGCAGTCAATTTGAATCCCACCGTCATCCTTCCGACCGCGTCGATCCCCGAGGCCGCCGCCGTCCTCGCGAATTCACAGGCGTCTGACCTCATGGTTGTCGCCCAGAATCGCATGTTCGTCGGCGTTCTTTCTGAGGGGGATCTGATCCGCGCGACTCTCCCCAAAATCGACGAGATCGCCGCCAGTGGTGGAGCGATGAATGCCGCCGAGATTTTCGGCGACAAAGCGAGCGCTCTCCGCAAACGTCCGCTGGCCGACATCCTGATCGCCAAGCCAATCACCCTGAAGCCCGACGACAACTTGCTGGAAGCGGCCGCGCTGATGGCCTCGCGCATGATCCGTCGGCTCCCGGTCGTAGATGGTGGCAAATTGATTGGCACCATTTCGCGCGCCGATGTGTGCAAGGCGATTCTGTCGTCCCCCGCTGGCTGACACTTTTCGCACGCGAGAACAGGGAGGTGAGTCGCAGGATCGTCGACCCGGCGCGGGCCGGTGAACGACATGGTCCCTGATTTTTGCCCCACACCCATCCCCGGAATGCCCGTATGGCACCCCCTGTGCGTCGGATCGTCATCCTCGGTGGCGGCTTCGGCGGCGTCTACACCGCTCAGGCCCTGGAGCGTCTGACACGAAACGATCCAACGGTTGAAGTCTGTCTCGTCTCGCGCGAGAACTACTTTACGTTTCATCCGATGCTCCCCGAGGTGATTTCTGGCGAGATCGGGCTGACCGATACGGTCAGCCCGCTGCATCGCATGATCCCCCGCACCCGGTTGTATGTCCGNGGGAGGTCGAGTCGATCGACTGCGAACGCAAAGTGGTGCGGTTGCAGCCGGGGTTTATCCCGCGCGTGGACGAAATCCCGTACGATCATTTGGTGATCGCCCTGGGCAATGTCACCGATTTTCGGGGGATGCCGGGGCTGTTTGAACACGCCAAGCCGTTCAAGAATCTCGCCGACGCGATTTCGCTGCGAAACCATCTGATTCGGGTCTTCGACGAAGCAGCGAACGTTCTCGATCCGGAGCTGCGCCGTGAACTGCTGACTTTCGTTGTCGCGGGCGGGGGCTTCTCGGGAGTCGAGGTGTGTGCCGAGCTAAACGATTTCGTCCGGAAGCTCGCCCGCGAGCGACGCATCTGCCAGGCGGATGAGCTTCGCGTGGTGCTGCTGCATTCCGGCGAACGGATCCTCGACCGGGAGTTGCCGCAAAGCCTGGGGGAATATTCGCAGGATATCCTGAGGCAACGGGGAGTTGATGTTCGACTCCAGAGTCGCCTGGCGACTGCCAGCCCCGCCGCCGCCATCTTAAAAGGGGGCGAGCGGATCCCCTGTCGAACGCTGGTTTCGACTGTCCCCTCGGCACCACACCCCATGGTTGCCGCTCTGCCACTGACGCAAGAGAAGGGAAAACTCAAAACCGACGGGAATCTGCGGGTTCTGGGGAGCGACCATGTCTGGGCGGTTGGCGACTGTGCCCTCATCCCGCTGCCATCAGGTGGTTTCGCGCCCCCGACGGCACAGCACGCGACGCGGGAAGCCGAAGTGTTGGGTCACAATCTGATGGCGACATTGCGCGGGGGAACACTCAAGACATTCGCGTTCGAAGGCTTGGGAAAACTCGGGTCGCTCGGCCGCCGTCGCGCGGTCGCGGAACTCTTCTCCAAGATCCGTCTTTCGGGGATGACCGCGTGGTTCGCCTGGCGAACGATTTACTGGATGAAACTCCCGGGGTTCGGACGCAAACTCAAGGTGGGGGCGTCGTGGTTGCTCGATTTGCTGCTCCCGGCGGAAACCGTTCAGCTCAAGACCGAATCCGGCAGCGCACTCACCCAACTGCACTATGAACCGGGTGATGTCGTCTTCCACGAAGGGGATCTGGGGGACGCGTTCTACATGATTCTCGACGGCGAAGTCGAGGTGTTGACCAGTAAATCGCCTGATCCCACAGTTCCTGTCGCCACGCTGCGCTCAGGCGAGTTTTTCGGGGAAATCGCCGTTCTCAAACATCTGCCGCGGAGCGGGACCGTGCGTGCGAAGTCCGCCGTCACGTTGCTGGCACTGCGTCAGCAAGATTTCCAATCGCTGATGGCGCACGTCCCCGAGTTGCGTAAGAGCATCGAGCAGGTGATGGACAAACGGCAGAACCAGAACGAAGTACAGAGTCTTCCGGACGCCGATCCAGGATCGTAACTCACTTCGCCAGCTTCAACAGGAACTCGCTGCCGGCGTCGCGCCATTTCAAATCGAGGGCGTGCCCCTTCGAGTCATCCACGACCAGGAATCGGATCTTCGATTCGGGCTGTTTTTTTCGTTCCTCCGCCTCGAACAGCTTCAGGGCGAATCGCGTGCAGCAGTCTGTTCCGACTCGCTCGTCCCGATTGCCAATCGCCATGTAGACCGGACGTCCCGCGAGCGCGTCGGCGAAGTGATCGAGCGCCAGTTTCGCCACATCGTCCCGCTCTTTCACGGCGGCGAATTCCCGCAACTGCCGCCAGTCGGTCACCGGAGCGAGTGCCGCGACGCCACAGACCCGCTTGTCGGCGGCCGCCAGTCGCAGGCCGCAATATCCCGCGCGCGAGACGCCGCACACCACAATCCGGTCCGCGACCGCGTCGCCACTCTGGATCAATGCGTCAATCACCGCAGACCCGTCGGCGGCGAATCGCGCAAACGGATCGTCTCCCGCGATGAACTGCGCGCACATTCCATCAATCCCGCTCCCCCTCGCATCGACCCGTTCGCCATGCGCCGGCAGATCGAAACTCGCGACCCGGTGTCCATTCGCTAGGAAGGCTTTGGCGGGCTGAGCGTAAATTTCAGCCGTCAGGGAGGTGGTGCGATCGGTGCTGAAGTTGAGCAAGAGCAGCGGATTCTTCGCGAGTTTGTCCCCCTTGGGGGAAACGACCCGAACCGAGAGCTTCTCACCTTGGCGGTCGACGGTGAAATCACGGGACTCGGTCGATTCTGCCGGCTGGTCGTCGGCATTGGCACGCGGGTTCAGAGTCACGCTGAGTGCGAGAAACAGCAGCGCCAGTCGACAGACGGATTGTCGGTGAATCAAACAGACGTCAAAACCACTCATGTGACGAGTCTCGTACAAAAAGTGAGGATCTTGGCAGGAGGACGCAGTGGGTTGCAAACCGCACCCGCTCCGTGGTCATTCTCGCGATTCTACCAATGACTCTGCCGCCCCCCCACTGCGCGAGTCCATCGATGGTATCGATCCCCCGCATTCTCGCGAGCTCGACCCCACTTGGTACTTGTCTCTTCGCCGCGTCATCCAGGAAGCGAAACGCGACCCGTTCCCCACTCTCACGACCCCGCCCGCAAGGCGCTCAGTGGCATCTTCTGTTGCAGCACCACTCCTCCCTTCTCGTCGCGTACCTGCAATCGCACCAGCGGATCGGGCTGATTCCAGTCGATTTGGACCGACCCGAAATTGACGTCAAAATACGTCAGCCCCACGCGGTAAGAGTTGATTTCATTGGCGAATCGGACACCGGCTTTGGTGAAATGGCCGCTGGGGGCGTTCAGACTGCTGCTGGTGATGTCGAACAGCGGATAGCCGACTCCGTCGCGATGGTTGGCAGGAAGCCGGGAGATCTCCGCCAAGTGCCTGTCGCCGCTGAGCAGCACGACACCGTTCGCCCGGCTGTCACGGATCACGCGAAACAGCCGTTGCCGCTCTTTGGGGAAATTCCCCCACATTTCCGAGCCATGCTCATCGGGAACGACCTGAACTCCTGAGCCGATGATCCGGAGTTCCGCGGGAACCTTCAATTGGTCGGCGAGCCAACGCCATTGCGTCTCACCCAGCACAGTCGCCTCGGCGTCGGTGTTCGGAACGTACTTGCCACGATAGCCATCGCCGGGTTCGCCTGGCTGGTAGCCCGTCTTGAGCGGGCTGCGATGATACCGCGCGTCAAGCAGAATGAGTTGCACGCGTTTGCCGGGAGGACCGTAAACGCGAGCCGAGTAGACCCCTTCCTGTGCCCGTCGGGGGTCATTTTTGGGGACACCCAGAAAGTCGAGAAAGAGCTGTTGTGATTCCCGCTTTTTCGGATACTCGGCTCCCGCGTCATTGGCACCGTAGTCGTGATCGTCCCAGGTTCCGACGACCGGGCAGGTCTGGCGGAGTTTGCGAAACCCAAGCTGGTCGGCGAGCTGTCCCCACTTCGCCCGTAAAACCTCCATGTCTTCCGAATCGCCGTAGATGTTGTCCCCTAGAAACACGAACAATTGCGGACTGGTTTCAATGACCGCGTCCCAGATCGGTTGCGGCTGATCCTGTTTCGCGCACGATCCGAACGCGATGGTCGACAGGGGCGTGGTGTCGTCGGCGTGGACTGTCGGCGAGACGGCCAGTAACAGCCCGACGAGAACGAGTGGAATCAATCGCATGGATGAGTTTTCCGGAAAGCGTATCGGAAGTCCGAAACAGGTCATGGCTGTGGGAGCTGACTCCATTTACAAACCCAGCAGCACACGCAGCCGATCTTCGACTTCGGCCATTGTCTTCGACGACACATTCCCCCAACGGATGACGAGCCGATCTTTGCTGATGGATCGAACCGCATCGCAAAGTAGCGCTGAGGGATTCTTAAGTCCCCCTTCCGGAGGCTCGACGGTGACATGCAGCGGAATCCCGCGGAGTGTCGACGTCACCGGCACGATAACCACAAGATCGGCTTTGCTGCGATTGAACGGGTCGACCGAAACCACCAGAACCGGTCGTCGGCCAGCTTGCTCATGGCCGCGAACCGGATTCAAATCGGCCAGCCAGATTTCGCCACGGGCTGCGGAGCTTCCAGGAATCATTAATCAGGGCTCATATCTATCAAGTCCGTCCCCGCAAACGACATCAAATTCTGCGATTTCAGAGCGATATTCCGCGTTTTTCCCCGGATCAAATGCGAGCGCCTCGTAAGCGGCGGCGGCCTTGGCCAGGAGGTGACTCCGACGGTAATTTTCCAGTGCGGCTTCCAATACCGCAGCCATGCTCAGATTGGTTTCGGCGGCCAATTGAGCCAAGAGGACTCGCCCCGTTTCGGAGATTCTCACCGTTGTGGACATATTGAAAATTCTACAATTCTGTAGTCATTTTTGTCAACGACCGGATTATGCCCCATTCTTGTTTGACGCGGCGAAGAGGCAAGCCCTGAGGGAGTCGATTGCGCTGGCCATGCGCCAGCTCGGGGGACACGGACTGGGCGTGTGCGGTGCTGTCGAACGACCTGCAACTGTGCTTGCCGCAACATCTCGACGACGCCCCCAGAATATGGTCACGATTCACCACAAAACCTACTCCGGGCTTCGCCTCTTCGCCGAAGTCAAAATGAGACCGTCGATGACAATCGCCCAATTGTCACCATGTTTGACGAAATTCATAGACCTCGCCCGTGCAGACCATCCTGGTTTTTGGACTAGCCAGGCGAACATCCCTGGTTTAGTCTGTTCCCAACCCGGTTCCCGCTGTCCGACAGTCCCGCTTCAGCCGAAATGACCACAAATCGCCGCCAATTCTGGCTCCGTCCGTTGTTGGTCGGTTGGCTGTTGTTGATCCCGGTCAATCTCGTATCGATTGTCGCTGAAGACGAAATGGCCGAAGACGCGACCATGGAGGTTGTCGCGGGGGGGCTGAAATCGGGCGATAAAGTCCCCAACTTCTACGTCCGCGCGATCACCGGTCCGCTGCAAAGCAAGTCGGTCTGCTACGTTTGCCGGAATGGAGATCGCCCGGTCGCCATGATCCTGGTGCGGCGGATCATTCCGGAACTCGAAACGCTGCTGAAGGGGATTGATCGCGTCGTCGATGGCCATCGCGCGGAAGGGCTGCGAAGCTTCGCCGTGTTTGTTTCACGCGATTCGCGCACTTTATTGCCGCAGGTGCAGACGCTGGCGTTCAACGGCAAGATCGGGTTGCCCATGACCATCGCCGCCGCTCCGACGGAAGGGCCGGGGTTTCGCGGACTGCCCGACGACGTGGCGGTGTCGGTGGTGTTGTATCGCGACCTGAAAGTCCGGCATTCGTTTTCATTTCACGACGACGAACTGACGCGGGAATCGATAGACAGAGTTTTAGAGGCCGCCCGGGATCTGGCGACTTCGAGTCGATGATCATGCGACTGGGGATTTTGGGTGGCACATTTGACCCGGTACACAACGGACATCTGCTGCTGGCAGAACGCTGTCGCGAAGAGTGTCGCCTCGACCGGGTGGCGTTTCTTCCTGCGGGGATTCCGCCACACAAGCTGACCCAGTCGATCACCGATGGAAACTCCCGCGCCGAAATGTTGAGTCTGGCGATCGTCGGTCGGTCGGAATTCGTGGTCGATCGACGGGAACTGAAGCGGACGGAACCGTGTTTCACGGTGGCGACGTTGGCGGAACTGCGGGAGGAAGATCCAGATCGGGAGTTGGTCTTTCTGATGGGGGCCGACTCGCTGGCGGACTTTCCGAAATGGAAGGCTCCGGGTCGGATTCTGGAACTGGCCGAAATCGCAGTCGTGAACCGGGGCGGTGCGCCGATCCCCGATCTGTCGCCACTGATTGAGCAATTTGGGGCGTCGGCCACCGGTCGTGTACAGATCGTCACAATTCCAGGCATCGAAATCGCGTCACGTGACATTCGCGAAAGAGTCCGGCTGGGAAAGAGTATCCGGTATCTGGTGCCCCGCGCGGTGGAATGCTACATCGCCGAGCATCGACTGTATTCGTGAGAAGAAGAAACTGTGAATTCGCGTCGGGGCGAAGCACCCCGTCGCCCGTGGAATCTCCGAAATCGAGAGCGGCATGCTCAATCGAGTTGTTGATCGAC
>JAPLOC010000491.1 GCA_026692825.1 Planctomycetota bacterium
GGTGAATGAGATCCTCGCTCTGTCAGACAAGATCGGCGTCAATCGAAACCCGTCTGGATCGCAAAGCGATTGGTCGCCAATCGTCGTAGGGAACGCAGGACGCATTCATGCCGCTCAAAAAAGCAAGACATTGCCTTTGGCACCCGTTGACTTGGTTACCGACGTTGAGCGTGGTAGACAGAGCGAAGATCTGATTCACCAATCCACACAAGGTGGATGGGGTCTGGACCGCGCAATGAGGTTTCGGGCTAGCCGCCGATCTTTCTCCCCATCCGCTCAAGGCGGATGGGGCCGTCGACAACCGGCTCTGCTACGACCCCACCAGTAATCAGGTCGTTGGGCAGAAGCTGAGGGGGACAGAGTCCTCCCAGCTTGGATGCCACAGCGTCGCATTTGATTTTGGACGGCTAATTTGACTCAGTATGGCGCATCAACGCAGCCTCAATCCCACCACCAGTTCCCCGATCGCTCGGCGTCCTTCTCCATCGCTCGGCCCCGTTTCTGCCGCAACTCACCCTCGCCATCCCGGCGGTATTCCATCCGCGACAGCAAAGCATCGGCGTTGACCAGAACTCCTCCGCCGACCTGTGCGATATACAACGACTGATTCGCCACTTTGAAATTGCTGATGCTGGCGACGGTTCGAGGAACGTTTTCGCGTCCGGTCGGGGCCCGCTCGCCGTCGAGAAACAGGTCCATTTTCCAGCCGACCCGTTCGACAAGATGCTCCCGCCGCATCAGGGCAGCGAGAACCGCCAGATCGATCGCGTTCTGCAGCTCGGCGAAGATCGGGGCGGCGGCCGCCACTTCGGAAAACCGCTCGGTGAACTGCTTGGCGAACTTTTGTGCCGACACATGCGTGAACGGCGCGTCGGTCCGCTGCCCTCCCGGTCCAATGAGTTCCTCCTGCGACATCAATTGCACGCGTTGTCCGGAAAACTGGTACGCCAGGCCATCCTCGCTACGGACGAACGCGTCGTACAGCGGGGTGAACCACCAGCGCTGCATCGAGTTTTCGTTCTTCAGCACAAAATCGAGGTGACTGCGGAATCCCTTCACGGGGGGCGGGTCGACCCCAATCGACAGCCGCTTCATCCGAATGTCGGCTTCGACCAGCATCTGGGCGAAGTGAGATTCCGCGGGGACACCCGAAACGGAAATTGTCTGCATTCCCAGCACGGCCCCCAGTTTCGCGAATTTGGCCCGCGCCTGGTCGGGAGTCATCGCTCCGCCGGTCGCTTTCAGAAACTGTTGCAGCTTCGCCAGGTTTTCGTCGGTCGGGTCGATGGAGCATCGGATCTGACCGGACCCGCGCTCTTGAGATCGCAGCGCGACCAGCAGATCGTCGAGTCTCAAAGTCGCGCGGCGGGACGATGTTCCCGTCGCTTTTCCGGTGGGATCGACAACAAACCCCTCGGCGGGGCCGGCGATGACAATGTCGCGTTCGTCGGGATCAACGAACACATAATCGATCCGTTGCAAGCCAGCGAGGTACCGCATCTCGGGGGGCACCTCGCGTTTTTCCTTCGCGAATGATTCACACGCTTTTTCGAGTTGAACCAGCGAGACCTTGCGCAGGGGACTCTGACGGTTCACTTCTGCCGGCAGGGCCTTTCCCGCCAGTTCCAGCCGGCGTTTGGCGTTGAGTCCTCCCGTGGGATCTTTGAGGAAAACCGGTTTGACCACCCCCTGGGCGTCGATCAAGATTCCACCGGCGCTTCCCCCCTGTTGACCCTGCTGCCCCCCCGCCTGGCCACCAGCCTGTCCTCCCCCCTGTCCACCGGAAACTCCCCCACCACCGCCGCCAAACTGCGCATGTGCGGTCGTTTGCCAGCCAAGGGCGGCGAAACAGCAGACAACGGAAAGAACCGGGAACAAACGCGAGACGATCGACTTCATGAGAGACATCCGCAGATCGCAACGTGAACTCGACGCGTTCGTGTGGAACGAGCGCTCGAAGGTCGAATCACCAGCCGCCGCGCCGGGATCCAAGCTGGATTCTACGCGGGGTTCGAGCTGGGAATCTAGTGCTTTGTCGACAAACGGCGTCGCTTGACGGTATTGTTCGAACTGCGGATTCGGGCTGATGGTCGCGTGCAATCGGACTGGCCGCTCGGGAATCCCCGTTTCTTCAGCGATCGCCATGGACGTTGACATCACCGGCAGTCCCTATCTTTTCGACGTCGCTGCCGGGCAGGCGGCGGTTGGGGCCGCACTGCGTGATTTGGAGCAGCGTGTCGAACTCCTGCGCGCCCAGGGGGGATTGACCGCCGAGACTCTCAGGGACTACTACGGTCGGACCCGGTTCGAACAGATCGCCGAGTCGAACGCGTTGGAGGGGAGTACGCTGAACGTCGGTGAGACGAAACTGGCCGTGCTGAAAGGGATGACCATCACGGGACACGACCCGGGCTTTTCGCGCGACGCGCAGGATCTGGCACGGGCGCTCGATGAACTCGCGGTCATGGCGCGAGAGTCGGTTCCGGTGGATGTCATCCAGGTGAAGCGACTCCACGAATTGATCTTGGGAACCCGGCGGGGTTCCGGGGAGTTCCGCTCGGTGCCGGGGAGTTCCGCTCCTCGGAAGTCACAATTCGCGGTTCGCGGCACTCTCCGCCGCGCACTTGGCGCGAAGTCATGACACAGATGGAACAATGGGAAGCGTGGTCGATCGCACATCGAACCGCGCCCCCCGTACTACGGTCGGCAGTGCTGCACGCGTGGTTCGAACACATTCACCCGTTCGTCGACGGCAATGGGCGGACCGGCCGCGCGATCACGAATTTGGAACTGATCCGCGCCGGGTATCCTCCCATTATTATCCGTCGACGAGATCGCGAGATTTATCTCGACGCCCTGGGGCGCGCGGACGAGGGGGATTTGGCCGCCTTTTTGGAACTGGTGATTTCGCGACTGGAAGACGCTCTGCGGGATCTGGAGCGGGCCGCCGCCCGCAAACAAGGGTATGACCTCGAGCGAGAGAAGTTGGTCCGGGCGCAGTCGAATCGATTGGCCGTCTGGAATGCCGGCGTGCATCTGTTGCTCTCCAACATTCAATTGGAACTGGCCGATCGATTTCGCGATTCGCCGGTCGAATGGGAATGTCGTGAATTCGATCAGTTGACGGTCGAGAACTTCATCGCACTGTGTGAGGGACGAACAGTCCGAGAGAGTTGGGCGTTTACGATTCATATTCGCGCCCCGGGGATGCCTGTGGTGGAACGCCTCGCGTGGGCCGGCGTCTGCGGCCCCGAGCTTCGTGAAACGCTCCGGAATCAACCTGGCCGACCGGTCTTGATGTGGTCGATCCCGAACCCCGCTGGTTTCCCTCGCTGGATGCGCGCCGACACCGCCTCGCCCGGCGGAGTCCAACTCACGATTGCGAATGACCGCTGGATCGCGCTCTCTGAAGGCCGGGTTCAACAATACTCGCCAACGGAGATGAGTCAGCGGATCGTTCAAGAACTCGCCGCGACACTCATTCCGCCGGATACGCTGTGATCCCCTGGAATTCCCGATGCGGCAGAGTCAACCATGCGACGTTTCCTCCTGGGCCTTCAGAAAAAGGACTGGCACAACCAATGACTGAGTACCTTCAACGAATGCGGAGTGGCCTGGGTTGGGAATTGATCACGGTCGCGATGTGCCTGTTCGCGCTGCTGGTGTTTCCAGTCATCGGTGTCCTGAAAATCAAAACGACGCGGGAGGCACTGATCGCGAATCAGGAATTCTTCGACGCTTCCCGACTTCGCGAGGCGCGGGATGGCGAACAGCCGACGTTGGTGATTCGGGAAAAGACGGGCGTGAAGTCGCTGGTGCGCGACGGGGAAGTGGACCCCGATCGGCTGCGACGAGCGGCGCAGCGTACCGGGGAGCTTCGCAGCCGACTGGAGTGGATTCGACGCTGGGACTTTTTCGCGACGTGCGCGCTGTTCCTCAGTGGCATCTCGCGGATCATCGCGGTTTACCGGCTGACAACGCCACTGCCCGAAACGAATCAAAGGCTCGAAAACTACGGCAAGGCGCGGTGGGGGGCGTGGATCATGTTGGCGGGAATCGTCTGTATATTCGCCCCGGACCTCGGGGCGGAGAAGACTTGGTTGTCGTTGGGCCGCGGACTGGCGTTGGTCGGGACGTCATTCGCATTTCAGGGCGTCTGGCCCGCGTTTGTCGTGTTGTGTCAATTGCTGGGAAGGGACGATCTTGAGGCGCGCGTGAACGGTTCCTTTCGCCACGCGCTGTCCATTCCGTTTTACGCCGTGATGGGCTGGACCGTCGCGACCTTCGCCCTCCCCGCCGTCGTCGCTCCATGGTCCGGCATCGCGTTCCTGGCGACGCAACTTGTGACATTGTTCGGAATCGCCGTCTATGGGTACATGTTGTGGATTCTGCGGCGAGCGGCCCTCACGCCAAGAACGATCTTGTGGGATTTGAGCGACCCAGACGAAGAATTTGAGACCACGGACGACTGAGCGTGCCGTTTGCAGTTCCGCCATTCCGTCGAAAGGACTCTGGCAATCTTACAGGAAATCGGAAACCGCGACTTCACATTCGGGAAATCGCAAAGGGGCGAGCGCCTCGCCACGAACGAGTCGTTTCATGACCCCGTACTGTCCTGATGCGATCGGTTCCCGATAGACTTCCACGCACGAATCGACCAGATTGACAATCCAGTACTCTGGGATCCCGGTCTCGGCGTAGATCTCCCGTTTCAGCGTCTGGTCGGTCTCAAGTGAACTGTCAGCGACTTCGACGATCAGCAATACATCGTCCGCCCGGGGAGTCGCTGACGCGTAGAAATCGTCCCGGGGCTTCAACAGCGCCACGTCGGGTTCGGGTTGGCTGTCCGTCAGTTGTACGGGACTGTGGATGGAAACGATCGCCAACTCCCCAAGCCGACGCTGGAACAACCGATTGAGTCGACTGACACTCGCAGCGTGGGCCGGACCAATGGTCGTTTTCTCGACGACCTCCCCGCGCAAAAGTTCCACGCGATCGTCTTCCGTAAGAATCCCCCGCTCCACCATTTCTTCGTAATCGACGACACGGAATCGATGGCGAACGAGAGTGGCAGACATGTTGGATGCACCTGAGCTTGGCGACAAGGTCCGGATGAAACGACTGGTTCACGGAATGTGAATAGTAGTTTCTTTACCTCGCACGGCTGGAATCGAGACAATTTCAGGAAGCGGGAGTTTGATACCGCTTTCTGACGGGCGCGGCTACTTCTTCCCCTGGGCTCGTTGGTGTGCGAAGAACGCCTGCAGAATCTCCCGGCATTCTTCTTTAAGTACCCCTCCCAATACCGCCGACTGATGGTTTAAGCGGGGGTCACTGGTGATCTGGTACAACGTGTGGCAGGCCCCCCCTTTGGGATCGGTGGTGCCGTAGATCACGGTTGGGATTCTTGCCTGCACAATCGCGCCGGCGCACATCGGGCACGGTTCCAGGGTGACGTAGAGTGCGCAGTCGAGCAGCCTCCACGATTGCAGCGCCTCGGCGGCCTGCGTGATCGCGATCATCTCGGCGTGGGCGGTCGGGTCGTTCAGCGTTTCCCGCTGATTGTGTGCCGCTGCGATGACCCGCCCTTCAAACACCACCACCGCCCCGACCGGAACCTCCCCCTCTTCAAACGCCGCCTGCGCCTCGGCGAGTGCCTGTCTCATCCAGATGTCGTGGGGCAACAGCGGGTGTTCGAACGACTCGGGAAACTCGGCGGAGACATTCACGGGCGGTCTGTTCTGGCGGGACGCGGGAACTCGAAACGGCTTACCGGCTGTTCTTACCCGAAACCAGTTCATCTTCCCACTCATCCAGAAGTGGCCAGTCGACGGCACAAGTACCGAAGTCGGCCATGTGCTGGTATTTCTCGAGTCGGCTGAGGGTGTCGTTCAAGAGTTTGCGATCGTTCTTGAACGCCGGCCCGTGGCTGGGAAGCAGCCATTCGACCTCGCTGTCGCGAATCCGTTCGAGACTCTTGATGAAGTCGGCGATGTCGGAACCGTGGTGCGCGTCGATGTTGCCGACACACCCGTCGCGAAAAATGTTGTCGCCGGAAAAAAGCAGCGACCCCATCCGAAACGCGAGCTGGCTCTGCGTATGTCCCGGGGTGTTCCAGGTCGTCAACTCCAGATCCCCGATCTTGAGGACGTCTCCCTCGGTGATGGTCGCGTCGAGTGTCACGAGGGGCATACTGATTGAGATCCCCTGCGCGGGAATCTCAGCGTAGGTCAAAATGCGGTCGCCATTGGCCAGCGGGGCGGCCGCCAGCGGGTGTCCTACGGTTTGAGCGCTGGGGAGCAGTTCTTTGGCGAGCTTCAGTCCTTGAACGTGATCGGCGTCGGCGTGGGTTGCCACGATATACCGGCACTTCGAAAGCTGAAAATCAAGGTTGCGGATCAGATCGATGATCTCGCGGACGGTGTCTTCATACCCGACATCGATCAACAGCCATTCGTCCTGGCTATGGACCAGGTACACGCAGCACCCCAGGCGTCGACGGGCCTGATGATTCATCTCCAGAACATGGGGAAACAGTTCCCGCCGATTGCGCATGACGCCTGAAACTCCAACACGAGAAGCCGGTTCACCCGCGGGAGTATATACCGGACGGGGTGAACAATGCGACATTGGGCGATTGCCGCGCCCGGTCGAAACCGAACAAATAGTCGGCTTGCAGGCAAAACTGGGTGCCACAGCGTGCGTGTTTCACGGACGGTCGGCACGGCGGGTGCCGAAGTGCGAAGTGGGGGCCAGCGGCAGGTGAAGGTAGGTTTTTGAGGCATGGCCAAAGCGTTCCATGAGTTCAGGGCACTCTTCCGCACTTGAGTGAGGATGAACGAACGGCCGGAGCAAGCTCCCGCACTCCAAACGCACTCGCCTGCGATCACGGAATTCCCCGATTTGTCGCGGCCGACGCCGCAACTTCCTGGAGCGAATCGACCAACTGAGGACGCCGCGGAATTCCCGGCGCGGCACCGCTTCGCGTGGCCGTAACCAGAACAATCGCCCGGTCGGTTGAATTGTTAGGGAGTATCTGGCGACAAATTTGACGCTGTCCCCCCAGACCCCCCTGGAATTTTCTACAACGGCCCGCTTCGGGGCTAGGATCGCCCGAACTTCATCATGAATGGCGCGCAACTCCATCCTGTTCATCCCTTTCATCCTCTTCATCCTGTCAAATTCTTTCCGTCAGTCGTACGCACTCTCATAGCTGCACAACCACATTCCGCAGTTCGGATTCACCGCCCACTCGCAACGTTCGCTGTTCGTGGCACCCAACTTAGCCTCCAAGCGGGCCGTTGATTTTCTTAGGCATTGGTCCGATGTCGAATGGGCGGAAAAAACGGCGGTCACCACCAAGGACGTGCGACGGACTGATTCACCCTCGCGTGCTGCACGGTGGTAAATTGCTTGCATTCCCAAAAAGTCAGACCGTCACGGGTCGGATCAACCATTGGACACTGGACCCATGCCTCCAAAATCCCAGGGGGGGTCTGGGGGGACAGAGCCCCCCCCAGCTTCCTGCCAACGGCTTGATCACTGGTGTGGACATCGCGGCTTGAAGGCTCAACGGGAATTCGGGTGAGGAACCTGGACGCGGGTGTCCCATCGGCACAGCAATTTTTCCGGAAAAACGCGGTTACGAAGCAGGTCGTCGAATTGGCCGCTTAAGTATCTGCGCGGCGAAACAAGAATTGAACGGGTCTTCGGGGGATCCGCCTCAATCGGGGCCGCCTTGAGTGCCATCACCGGCTTTCGACACGGTCGACTTGGCAGACTTGACGGGCGGGGACGGTTCTGACGCCGCGCGTGGGACAGTGCGGCAATTCTCCACAATGGTCGGCAATTCGTGGCTTGCAACCGATTCCCGGCAGCGTCACAATGCCCATTCTGCCTAGTTCCACACTCCATTTCACGCACAGTCAACAGCAATCGAGGCGGCTCCCATGGTGAAGTTTCTCGAGGGGCAAACGGTTGGAATCGACTTGGGAACGACCTTTTCGTCGTTGGCCCAATTGAATGCCGAGGGGCAACCGATCTCCATCGAAAACGCCGACGACAGCACCACGACCCCCTCGATTGTACTCCTGGGCGAATCGGGGCATGTCGTGGTCGGACCGTCCCCCAAACGGGTCGCGGTGGAACCGCCGGAAAACGTGGTTGACGCCATCAAGCGGCAGATGGGGAACAAGAACTGGTTCAAGGAATACCAGGGGAAAAAGCTCACCCCCGAGTTCATTTCGGCCCTGATTCTCAAGAAGCTGAAGCAGGACTGCGAACAGAAAATCGGACCGATCGCCAACGCGGTGATCACGGTTCCGTACTATTTCAACGATCTCCGGCGGAAGGCGACCCAGGACTCGGGTCGAATCGCCGGCCTGAACGTGATCGACATCATCAACGAGCCGACCGCCGCCACACTGGCGTACGCCTGGATGAAGGGCGAACTCGGGCGGACCGATCTGGGGAACCGGGAAAAGACCATCATGGTCTATGACCTGGGGGGTGGTACGTTCGACGTGACCGTGGTCCGGTACACCCCGACACACTTCCGGGTTCTCGCGACCGACGGCGACGTGATGCTGGGCGGTATCGACTGGACGAACCGCATCGTCGAACATGTCGCCGAGCAGTTCCGCAGAAAGTTCGGCAGCGACCCGCTCGCCGACCCCGAAACGAAGCTCCTGTTCACCCAGGAATGCGAAGAGGCGAAGCGTTCCATCAGCGGCAAGGCGCAGGTTCCGGTGAACCTGTACCACCAGGGGAAGACACTGACGCTAGCCGTGACGCGGGGCGACTTCGAGCGCATGACCGCCGACTTGCTGCAACGAACCCGCGATACCACGGAACTGGTGTTGCAGCAGTCGGGAGTCGAGATTGGTCAGCTCGACGACGTGGTTCTCGTCGGTGGTTCGACCCATATGCCGGCGGTTTACAGCATGCTGTCGGAGGTGTCGGGGAAGAAACCGTCGCGGGAATTGAATCCCGACGAAGCGGTGGCTCAAGGGGCCTGTATTCACGCGGCGATTCTTGAGGCGCGGGAGACGGGCGGCGGCAGCCGAATGGCTCAGGCGGTGATCAAGCGTCTCCGTTCGGTGACCGCGACCGACGTGAATTCGCACTCGCTGGGAATCGAAATCACCGATCCGGTGAATCGCCAGAAGAAGTCGAATTACATCATGATCCCGAAGAATACGGCGATTCCACACAAGGTGAGCCAGCGGTTCACCACGAACGTGGCGAATCAGCAGCGGATCCGGGTGCGGGTGCTGCAAGGGGAAGTGCCTGACGTGGCGGCGTGTGCGATCATTGGCGATTTTCAGATCACCGAACTCCCTCCCGGACTCCCCGCCGGCTCGCCGGTGGAGATCACTTACAGCTATGAGGGGGATGGCCGAATTCGGGCCGAGGCCCGCGAGCTGACGGGAAACAAGCAGGCGCATCTCGAAATTGTGCGCGACAGCGGACTGACCGACGCCGGCTTGGAAGCGTTCGAACAGCTCGCCCGGGAATACCAGGTCGAGTAGTGAATATCCGGGAGCGGGCCGGGGTTCAGCCTGGCCCGCCCGCCGGCTCGCGAATCGCCCCGCCCCACGACAGGGACTCAGGAGGAATCGGTCATGGCGCTCGACGTGTACAAGGAATGGCTCGGCATACCCGAAGGACCGCGTCCGCCCGACCATTACGCGCTGTTGCGGCTCAAGCAGTTCGACGACGAAATCGACCGGATTCGATCGAACTACAAGAAGCTGAACGGGCTGGCGCGAAAGTACGCGACCGGGCAATATCTCGAGGAATCGCAAGCGCTGCTCAACGAACTGGCGAAGGCGATGTTGTGCCTGACCGACCAGGAACGGAAACGGGAATACGACGAAAGTCTGGGGCGGGAATTTCCTGAAGAGGAACTGGGCCCTCGCACGATCGACCAGGTTCTGATCTCGCAGAAGCACATCACGCGTGATCAGGCGCAGCAGGCGAAAGAGTATTCCGAGCAGTCGGGACTTGAGCTGCGCGACGCGCTGGTGCAATTGAAAATGGTCCCCGCCGAGATCGCGTCGCAGGCGCTGGCGGTAGAGCAGGGACTCAGCTACGTCGACTTGACCGATATGGTTCCGGATGACGACGTGATGGATGTGGTTCCCCGCAAAGTCGTCCGACAATATTCGATTCTGCCTTTGTTTCTCGACAACGGGACGCTGCTGGTCGCCTGTGTCCACCAGATCGATCACATGGTCGAAGAAGAATTGCGGCTGCGATTTGACGGGGCACCGGTCCGCAGTGTGCTGACGTCGAAAGGGATGCTGGACGAAGCGATCGCGAAATATTACGCGGCGGGAATGCGGACCGAGCCAGCGGCGAAAGCGGCTGCGGCGACTCAGGCGAAGAAGTCCTCGGAAAAACAGCCCGCGAAGGGGGAAAAAACCGAGAAACCGGCTCCCGCACCGAAAGCGCCTCCCAAGTCGCGGAAGATCGAACCGAAGTCCGAGGAAGAGCTCCGCAAGAACAAGCAGCTCGCGATTATCGCGGTGTGCTGGAGTGTTGTGGCGGCCTATCTGCTCGACAGTTATGTGATCACTCCCCGGATTTTCCTGGACTTGTGGACATTTGTTCTGTTTGCCATCCTGCCGGCGATCACATACGGGGTGTGTTGGGGAACGCTGCTGAAAAAGTGATCCGGGGTTCCGAATCCGCGACGAAAGTCGAAACGGGTTGTTCCCGTCCTTGACAGTTCAAATTGATCCGCCGTACATTACGGGTTCGCGCCGGCGGCGCAGCCAGTCTCCACCCTATCAGGGGCATCGTGCAGACTGGTCGTAACCATCGGTCCCCGTTCGACTTCGACTCCGAGTTTCCATGGCCGTACCCAAACGACGTCAATCCCACGCCCGCACCGCGAAGCGCCGCAGCCACAATGCGATCAAGGGCATCCAGCTCATGAGCTGTGAAAAGTGTGGCACGCAGCATCCCAGTCACGTGATTTGCCCGACGTGTGGCACGTATTTGGGCCGCGCGGTTGTTGAAGTGAAGGCGGGAGAATAGCCCGGAATGCGCATTGCCCTCGATGCGATGGGGGGCGACTACGCCCCCGGTCCCAACATCAGTGGGGCCATCGCAGCGGTGCAGGAGAATCCCGAGCTGGTCGTGAAGCTGGTTGGCGAACAGGCCGAGCTGGAACGACTGCTCTCGGAATCCGGCTATAGCGGGACGCAGATTCAGGTGATTCCGTCGCACGGAGTCGCCGGCATGGACGAAAAGCCCATGGAATCGCTGCTCAAAAAGCCAAACTGCTCGATCGCCGTCTGTTGGAAACTGATGGCGGGCCGCGAAGTGGAAGCGGTTGTCAGCGCCGGCAGCACGGGTGCGGTCGTGGCGGCGGGTTTGCGCACCCGGTTGTTTTTGAAGGGAGTCCGCCGGCCGGGGATCGGGGTGGTGTTGCCCACGATGACCGGCCAGACGGTGTTGTTGGATGTGGGGGCCAACCCCGGGGCCAAGCCCGACCATCTGGCGCAATACGCCGTCATGGGGGACATTTACGCCCGAGAGGTGATTGGCATTCCGACACCCCGGATCGGGCTGATGAACATTGGCAGCGAAGAGGGGAAGGGGACCGACACCGTCCGCGACACGCACGCGCTGATCAGTACCAGCCCGGTGAAGGAGCGATTCCTGGGTAACGTCGAGGGGCGCGACCTGTACCAGGGGGGGGCGGACGTCATTGTCTGCGAGGGGTTCGTCGGGAATGTCGTGTTGAAGGCGAGCGAAGGGATGGCGGAAATGATGCTTCGCCGTCTGTCGCACGAGGTTTTGCAGCACGTCGATCAGGAGAAACATCTGGTCGGTCGGGCGTTTGAGAGTGTCAGCCGACGGTTTTCGTATCACGAATCCGGGGGCGCGCCGTTGCTGGGGGTGGATGGCATCTGCATGATTTGCCACGGATCCAGCAACACCACATCCATTCTGAACGCCCTTCGTCGGGCGGTGGAATTTCAGAACCGCCGGATCAATCCCCAGATTATCGAAGCGCTGGCAGCGATGCCCGCAGTCTAGCCGTCAACATTCGCGCCATGGGGCCGTGCCACGGGGCCAACCCTTTCGACGTGGATCCACCGGTCAGCGAGTTAAGGAGGAACATCGTGGGAAGGACCGCATTTCTGTTTCCTGGGCAAGGGGCTCAATTCGTGGGGATGGGGCGCAATAGCGCGGCTCAGATTCCCGCCGCCCACGAATTGTTCGATACCGCATCGGAAATTTTGGGATACGACCTCCTCAAGGTCTGTACGGAAGGCCCCAAAGAGCTGCTCGATTCCACCGCCGTCAGTCAGCCCGCGATTTTTGTGGCGAGCCTGGCCGCTTTGGAACAACTCAAAGTCGAGCAACCCGAGGTCGTGGCGACCGCCGACCTGGCGGCCGGCCTCAGCCTGGGGGAGTACACAGCGCTCGTGTTCGCCGGGGCACTGACATTCGCCGACGGGGTGCGGCTTGTGCAAAAACGCGGGGCGGCGATGCAGGCGGCCGCCGACGCGACCCCTTCGGGAATGGTGGGGGTTCTGATGCTCGACCGGGCGCAGGCCGAGGCGATTTGCGAACAGGCGAAGGCGACTGGTCCGTTGTGGGTCGCGAACTATCTTTGCCCGGGAAACACGGTTCTGTCCGGCTCCAAAGAGGGATGTGCCAAGGCGCTGGAATTGACAGAACTGGCCGGGGGGAAGACGGCGGTCTTGACCGTCGCGGGGGCGTTTCATACAGACATCATGCGACCTGCCGACGA
>JAPLOC010000492.1 GCA_026692825.1 Planctomycetota bacterium
ATCTGGGCCGGTACGAAGAATCGGAAGCGGTGTATCGCCAGGCGATCGCGCTCGATCCGAAGTACGCGGCACCATGGAACAACTTGGGCAATCTGTATCTTGATTGTCTTGGGGAATTTGACCAGGCGGACGCCTGTTTTCGAGAATCGCTGAAGCTGGACGCAGCCAATTCCGCAACGCAGTTGAACCGTGTGTTTTTGATCCGTGATTTTGTTGGCGACGTGGAATCGGCGCGCACACAATGGCGCCGATTGGACGCCAGCAATTGGCGCAAGTTTCTTGACGTCGTGCTACTGCAAGAGGCGCTCTTCGCGGCCTACGATGCCAATTGGGGAGACGCCCGCCGGGAGTTGGGTCGGGCGCTCGACCAGACCCCGCAAGGCCTGCCACCCGAAACCCTTGACGATTGGGAACGGGCCGCGGCGGTTTTGATCCATCTGGATTTTGGCGCCGAGTTTCTGGCGCTCTTGGAAGAGCGGGGAGACCAGTCGCGGTTGCGGCCGTATTTCGAAGCCGTGCGAATTGTGCACGCCGGGAACCCGCGCCTGCTGCGCGATCTGGCCCCCGAGGTGCGGGTGCCGACCGAAAAGATCCACGCGTCGATCTTAACCCGCCTCGACAAACTTCCCAAACGAACCCGACGGCGGAAGTCTCCCGTAGTGGTGGAGAAGAAACGCAAGGGAAAGCGTGCCTGACCGATCAATCGCCGCTGTTCAGTCTGAATGTGATGGGTGGCAATGGCAACCGCTCGCGAGATCACCGCGGCCACGTGGCAGTCAGGGCATCGTCGGCGAGCGGTGCGACACAAATTGTTGCAAACAGTTTTCATCCTGTCGAAACACCGTTTCGCGGCGGTTCCCACAATTCAACGCGGCGTCGATCGTACTCCAGCTTGATCCGGGGCAGGATACTTTTATTCAGATGATATCCGTCTGGACAACTATTGTGTGAACTGCTATTATTCTCTGGTACCCACACTTTCGGTTTTTCATTCACACTGCAGGTGACCAGAGGATCGGATGTCGAGTCCTTTTTCGCACGGAGACAAAAGAGGGGGCGACGTGAGCGGGCCAGAGGCTTCCTGGACTTCCCGGGTCGGGTGGGCTGGCTTGGCCGGTTACCTGGGGCTGCTCATCGCGGGAATTGTGCTGTTCTTTCTCATCCGCGCATTCGGAGCTGGGTTGGTCGCGCCGGCGACTCCCGTCGATGCGCGGCCGGTCGGAACCGCGATGGCCGATCATGTCGATGTGGCCCGGCACGTTCTCGCGACTCTGGCCGCTGTTGTCTTTCTTGGATTCGTCCTGGCGCGGGCTTTCCGGTATGTGGGTCAGCCCCCCGTCATTGGCGAAGTGATCGCGGGCATTCTGCTGGGGCCGTCCCTGCTGGGGGCGATCTCGCCCGATGCGATGCACGTCCTGATTCCATCGCCGACCAGTGACCCCAAAGGGCAGGTTCCCGCCGCCCTCCAGGCGGTGTCGCAACTGGGGATCATTCTCTACATGTTCGTCGTCGGACTGGAGTTGAACGCCGCCCGATTGGCGGGACGGGCGCAAGCTGCTGTCGCCGTTTCGCACGCCAGCATTGTGGTACCCTTTGTATTGGGAGCGGCGTTGGCCCTTGGGTTGTATCCGGTCTTTTCCCATCAGGGGGTGCCCTTCACCAGTTTCGCCCTGTTCATGGGGGCGGCAATGGCGATCACTGCCTTTCCTGTTCTGGCCCGCATTCTCACCGATCGCCAATTGGAAAAAACCGAGCTGGGGGGAATGGCGCTCAGTTGCGCGGCGGCTGACGATGTGACGGCGTGGTGTCTATTGGCGCTGGTCGTCGGCGTGGCACGGTCCGATATGGGAGGGGCGGTCTGGGTGATCGGCGGCGCGATCTCCTTTATCGGCTTCATGTTTCTCGTGGTCCGGCCGGTACTGGGGCGCGTGATCACGGCGGGAAATCCACAGTCAGGCGGATTGTCGCCGGTCGCGGTCTCTGGCACGTTTCTGGCAGTGCTGCTGGCCTCCCTCGCCACAGAAATGATCGGCATCCACGCTGTGTTTGGCGCGTTTCTTCTGGGGGCGGTAATTCCTCACGACAGCCAGATCGCCCGTGAGTTCGCCGTCAAGTTGAAGGATCTGGTCACGGTTCTGCTGCTCCCCGCGTTCTTCGCGTTCACCGGCATGCGGACTCAGATCAACCTGATGAGCGGGTGGGAGAGTTGGATGTGGGCGGGAGCGATTATTCTAGTGGCGACCGCCGGCAAGTTCGGGGGCACCCTGGCCGCCGCTCGGCTGACGGGACTGGGCTGGCGGGAGTCCGCCGCTCTCGGAACACTGATGAACACCCGCGGATTGATGGAGCTGATCGTGCTGAATATCGGACTCGACCTGGGAGTCATCAGCCCGACATTGTTCGCGATGATGGTCGTCATGGCGCTGGTGACCACCGCCGCCACCGCTCCCGTGTTGCACTGGTTAATTCCAGCGGGCCGTTCGGCAGAAAGTCTTCCTGAAACTACTTGACTCCCGCCCCGGCCACTGGCGGGCTTTCGTGCCAGACGCGTGTACACGTCAATTGTTGCGGGCGGTCGCCAGCGTTGGCGTCGCGCCCAGGGGTGGCACTTCGCGATCCACAGCAAGACCAGCCGATCGGGTGAACTGTCGAAACTGGGACACCAATTCGTCAGAGTTTCTACTTTCCACGAACCGATGTCATCATCGGCGTCAAGCGGCGAAGACGATTCAGCGCGACCCGTTGTTTGACTTCAACATCTCCGCCAAAAACCTCCCCGTGTGCGACTCTCGACACGCGGCGATTTCCTCTGGTGTTCCGCTCGCGACCA
>JAPLOC010000493.1:0-1659 GCA_026692825.1 Planctomycetota bacterium
ACCATTCATCCGACGTTCCCGCATTTCTGCCGCCAGTTTGGTCAGTTCATCTCGCGAGAGTTTTCCATCCTTGTCGGCGTCGAATTCCATCCAGTGTTCGAGCATCATTTCGACGGAGGGGGGACCTGCGAATCCCGGTCCACGGTCCCCTCCCGGTCCGCGTTCCCCTCCAGGACCACGATCACCCCCCGGTCCACGATCCCCACCGGGACCGCGTCCTTCCGGGCCTCGGCCATTGGGGCCTTCCCCGTCCCGTGGACCGCGACCGGGGCCTGCGCCTTCCCGTCCCTCAGGCCCTCCCTCACGTCGCCCCGGACGGCGTCCTTCGGGACCACTTTCGGGACGTCGCGGACCGCGACCTTCTGGTCCACCTTCCGGACGACCCGGCCCCCGTCCTTCCGGGCCACCTTCCGGCCGGCCCCGTCCGCGCCCTTCTCCACCGCGTCCCTCAGGCCCCCCTTCCGGACGCCCTTCCGGACGAATCTCCTCTTCGGTCAACTTGCCGTCACCGTTCTTATCGAGCGCCTTGAGGGCGGCGGTCGCATTCGCCAGTTCCTCCGCCGAGATCACTCCGTCGCCGTCGGCGTCCAGCACTCGCATCAACGGCATTCGCATGCCGGGACGACCCGGACCCTCAGGTCGGTCACCCGGTCCCCCTTCGGGCCGATCCGGTCCCTGGGCCAGCAACGGAGTTGCCATCATGAAGGCGAGCAGAGCCTTTCCGCAAGTCGTTAGAAATCGGGACATTTTCGGGCTTCCGAGGTCGGTGTGTGAATGAGATCCGCGACACGCGGCGTACTGGGATTGAACCCTCTGTTCGCAAAAAAGTTCCGCGAAAACCGCCGGAATTGCCGTGCTTCGCCTCAACCGGCGCGATTGGCGATTCGTCGAATCTTCTCCGTTCAGACAACGAACCTTCTCAATCGGTGGCTATCGTCGGGGCAGCATGATCAAGTTTCCAATTCGAGCCATGGATTCGAATCCCTCCACATCGAGTTTCTTCCCACACATGTTCTCGCCACGTCGAGGCTTCGTTGTGTTTGCGATGCTGTTTCTGGGGTCCGTGTCGTGCGCGGTGCCGGCGATTGGAGGTCCCGTCGACTCCACGACGATCATGCAGCCGGGCGATCTGGAACTGCCCGGGCAGGCTCCCGAGATCATCGCCGCGATCGGTCAGTTTCGACGTGGCGATCGGGAATCCGCGTTGAAGTCACTTGAGGCGGCCGCGAAAACGGACCCCGAGTTGCCTCCGCCAAGAGTCATGCTGGCTCGCATGCTGCTGTTCGATCGCGAGGTCGACGCTGCCCGAAAACTGCTGGAAGAGGTCGCGTCACAACAACCCGGATATCTGGGGACCTATGCGCTGTTTGGGAACCTGGCAATGGCGGAGGGGCGGATCTCCGATGCGCAGGCCCAGTACGAAAAGGTGCTGCGACTGGCCGAGGAATCGAAAGACAAATCGGATCGGCAGCGCTTGGAAATCCGAGGTTGGTCCGGGTTGGCTTCGGTCGCCGAGGCGCGTCGCGACTGGACAACCGCGACCGGCGCGCTGCGCCACTGTCTGGAACGCGACCCCGCGAACGGATCCGCCAGGCAGCGACTGGCGCGTGCGCTGTTTAGCTCGGGAGAGGTGGATCTGGCGATTTCGGAAATCGAACA
>JAPLOC010000493.1:1737-9816 GCA_026692825.1 Planctomycetota bacterium
CCGCGACCACGAGCGACTTGCGTCGGTGGAAACGCAGCTTGGACGACTCTATGCGGATGCCAAGGAACCCGAGGTGGCGCTCCGCTGGCTGCAAGCAGGCACGCGCAAATCACCCGACGACGTCCGCGCGCACGTCGCGGTCGCCCTGTTTCACTCGCAACAGGAGCGTCCCGAAGAGGCCCTCCCCTCCATCGAGACCGCGCTGAAACTGGACGCGAATGGGCGACAGACGCAACTCCTGGCGGCGATTGTCTGCCGGCAACTCGCCGACTACACGACGGCCGAGAAACACCTCCAGCGGTTGTTTGACGACAATCCGACCGATTTCCAGGTGATCAATCTTCTGGCGCTCGTGTTGATCGAACAGCCCCGGGAAGCGGACCATCGGCGAGCGTTGCAACTGGCTCAAATGAACACACAACGGTTTCCAAAATCGAACGATGCCCGGGCCACGTTGGGGTGGATCCAATTGCGACAAGGAAGACTGGATGAGGCGTCCAAGGCGTTGCAGGGGGCGCTCAATCAAGGCGCGGCATCGCCCGACACCGCGTACTACATCGCGCGACGGCACGCCAAACTGGGTGAGACGAACGAAGCACTACGGCTGCTGAATGAAGCCCTGGAAGCCCCTCTCGGGCGGTTCGCCTATCGCAAGCAGGCACAGGCCCTTCTCAAACAACTGTCTGACGAGACGAAATCCACAACTGGTGCCACCAAAACTCAACCAAAAAGTGGAAAATAGTCTGCCGGCACTTTCAGGGACAGCGCCCCGAAGTAGTGGCCAGCGCTGGAGTCGCGACTGAGGCGTGTGGGGTCAATGTTCAAGATCGAATCCGTCGTCTGGTACGATCGAAAGGCAAAGCTGCCCGCCCCGGCACCGGTTGGTCGATCTGAAGGTAACGTGTTGTTGAAATCCGTAAGAACAACGCGGATGGAACTGTTCCATCCGCGTTGTGAAAACTCCTAACCGAAGCGATTGAAGGAAACTCGACTAAGCCTTCGCGGCGCGACGACGAGCGATACAGCTCGCACCGGCGACGGCGAAGAATGTCCCCAGCAGGGCGAACGTGCTGGGTTCGGGAACGAGTTGCGGGACGTACATCGCCACCAATTGGCCCCCTTCAACCAGTTCGCCACCGAGTCCGTAATGCGCCTGGACGTCGAGCAGCAACCAGCCATTGCCCAGCAGCGCCTGGGCGTCGATGATGCCGGACGATTCTTCGTCCAGACTGAACGGCGCTACAGCGGGCGACCCGATATCGCCGAACCGGGCGGGATCGTGCTTCGCGATCAACGTCAAAGCGTCGGAATCGGTGTTGTACATAAAGATCTTGCCGTTGTGCTGCTGGTTGCCGACGTCTTCCTGCAGGAAAACGGCGGTTTGGCCGTCGCCGTAGGAGACGGCGCTGATGTTGTCGAACATGTTGCCGGCTTCCGTCCCGTCGAGCAGCGCCGTGATTGTTCCCCCCAAGGTGGGATTCGTGATGTCGGTAAAGTCGAGGGCGTACAGGCGGCTGCGGCCGACCGTCGCTCCCACTCCGTCCTTAACCTGATCGTAGCGGTCGGTGGTGACGAAATAGAAGCGGTTGGGATCATTCGGATCCCAGGCACCGTCTTCGGGACGCAGGAACTGAGTTCCTCCCTTGCTGTCGCTCAGGTTTTCCAGCGCAGTCCCCGTCAATCCGGAAACATCCCCCTCGTTTTGCAGGGAGAAGGAACCAGTCAGTGGCGTCGACCGAATTTCGTTGGTGGCTCCGCTGCCGTCCGCAGTGAGGTTATCGACTTTCACGACGTAGAGATTGTCGTTGGCGCTCTGCCGGGTCAGTCCGGCGCGTTCGACCACATTGCCAGTCGTCTGCTTGTCTCCGACCCAGACGTAGATTTGACCGGGGGTCGTGTCGTCCATGCCCATCACAATGGTCTTTTCTTGGGCATAAGGGCTCGCGAGGTTGTTCTCCCACGAAAACAGTCCGCAGTGGGGAATCTCGTAGACGGTGTTGGCTTCGTTGAACCCCGTATTGGGATCGTCGGTCGCGATAAAGGCGAACTGCCGGCCGAATCCCGATTCTTCGCCGCTCTGGAAGATGCGCGACGAGGTGCCGTAGGTAATGTTGGTATTCGGATCGGTCCACTGATACGCCGACGCGTCGGCCAGATCAGCCGAGCAGAGCCGGTTGAACGCCGTCGTGGCACCCGCTTCATACGCCGTGTGAACCGATGTCCCAGGAACGTTGTTGCTCAGGTAAATGCTGCTGTTGTTCGAGACAAAGTCCTTGACGTTCGAGACGGCCAGCGACGAGCTGTTGATCGTCCACTGCGAGACGAAGCCGCCGTTGTTCCCATGAGCTCGGCCGGCACCCAAGCCGGTTCCAATTTCATGGTTCATCAGCAACGTGAACGTTCCATCGCCATTGTTGTACGCACCCAACCCGTCGGGGATGCCGACCATCCGGTAATCGGTGACGCCGTCCAGCTTCTTGTTCACGGTGTCGCCGACCGTCATGATCGACTTCGTGACCACGCCGGGGGCCACAGGAACCACGTACGGAGTCGCCGAACTGTTCGGTCCCTTGATCTGCGCCTGTGCAGTTCCGTACATGCCGAGCGGCAATACCGCCAGCGCCGCGCACTTTAACCAGCTTCCCGCTCTCATCGTCATCGCCGCTCCTTCAAAAAAGGAAACTCACTCACAAGACACCGCGCAAACCCGCACGGAAACGAATGTGGCGGCGATTCTAGAAGCGGAGTATGCAGCTTTCGTGTTCGCCCCCCTGTATGTCGATGAAGTCCTCGTGAGTATCGTGTGAAGCACCCCGCATCCGACACAGGCGTCGCATTTTGTTTACTCCGACTCGCAATCGCCCTGTCCTGGAATCGGTATTGCCCGGCATGCTGTTTGCCCCGACGAAACAACCCGTTACCTGCCTACCCCCCATCAAACGCGCCCGACGGACGCAACGGTTGATGCAGTGATAGACCCCAACCAGGGGCGGATCAAACAGCAGCCTTCGCGGCTTGGGCGAATTCCATTGATCCCGTCCACAAAATCCGAGCCATGGATTCGAACTCCGTTCCCACGAGTTTCCTGTCACACCTGATCTCGCCCCGGCATGTTGTCCTGGTGTTGGGAATGCTGTTTCTCGTGCCCGTGGTGCCGACGGTGGGTGGTCCCGTCGATTCCACGACCGTCATGCAGCCGGGCGACCTTGACCTTCCCGGGCAGGCTCCCGGGATCATCGCCGCGATCGGTCAATTTCGACGTGGCGATCGGGAATCGGCGCTAAAGTCCCTTGAGGCGG
The DNA here is from genome assembly GCA_026692825.1 of Planctomycetota bacterium. Lineage (GTDB taxonomy): Bacteria > Planctomycetota > Planctomycetia > Planctomycetales > Planctomycetaceae > UBA10511. The sequence continues at coordinate 5,037 of JAPLOC010000493.1, forward strand.
CCGCCAAATCGGACCCGGAGTTGCCTCCGCCGAAAATCATGCTCGCCCGGATGCATTTGTTCAATCGTGAGATCGACGCGAATGGGCGACAGACCCAACTCCTGGCGGCGATCGTCTGTCGGCAACTCGCGGACTACGCGACCGCCGAAAAACATCTTCAGCGTTTGTTCGACGACAATCCGACAGACTTTCAGGTGGTGAATCTCCTGGCACTGGTGTTGATCGAACAGCCCCGGGAAGCGGATCAACGGCGGGCGCTTCAATTGGCTCAACTGAACCTACAACGATATCCGCAGTCGAATGAAGCCCGCGCCACACTGGGGTGGATTCAGTTGCGGCAGGGAAAACTGGACGAAGCGTCTGAGGCATTGCAGGGAGCGGTCGCCCAAGGCGCGGTATCACCCGACACCGCGTACTACATCGCCCGAAGGCACGCCAAACTGGAAGACCGACGAGACGAACGCGTCAAACCAGTCGCCCAAATCGCAGTTCAAGCCACGGAAGTAACGAGCGATTCACCGCCTCGGAAACTCGCGCTTCGCTTGGTGCTGCAATAGAACCGCGACGGCGTAGGCCGGTGCCGACTCGGCGAGCTGGGGAGAGAGGTAAGCATCGAGTGCAATTGGCGGCACCGCTCCCGCCGCCGGGTGGCCTGTCACAACCTGTCGCGCCAGGAACGAACCACTTCCCGATGTGACGAAGGTGATTGGGTCACCGTGAAAACGAGCGGCGATCCGATCGAGCGGTTTCTGCAACTGGACTCGCTGCGCCGCCGCCAGTTGCCGGGCGATGTCCAGAACTTCGTCAGGCGTCAACTCCGTTCGGTCACAGCAGAACGCCCGCGCGAGACGGTCGACACCCCAGTATCGGGTCGCTGGCCGACCGTTCGCCGTGTCGCAATTCGATTCGTCTTCGGGGATCTCGTTTAATAACAGATAGACGTCGTGCGTCGTCGCGAACAGTTCGGCCGCTGGATGGATTTCAACCCCGCGAATTCGCACGGTCGTGGGAATCGCACAGACGGGAGTTCGCCGGACTCCGGTGTAGACGAGTTCGCCCGCGAGCATTCGGGTCAGATCGGTGTTTCCCTCGGCACAGGGGAGACCGTCAACAATCGGGATCAAGTCGCTGGTTGTGGAACCGACGTCCACCAGAATCGCCGGTCCTGCGGGGACGAGTCGCCCCGCCCAGGTGGCGAGCGCGTGCCAGTTCGCGGCGGCGACGGTGGCGTGAGATCGCCGCGCCGACGCGGCGTCAACGAATTCGCCGCGAGTCGTCCAGAATCGAAGGGGTCTCCCCTCGGCGGCCTCTTCCACCGCGTTGGTGATCGTGACGACCCCGTCCTCCTTGGTCGCGAAACAGTCGGCGAGTTCACCCGTCATCGTGACCGCGAGCGCGTCGGTTTCGGGAAATCGAACGATGATCGCCCGCAGTCGGGTCGCGAGGTTCTGCGGTTCGCGCCACACCGGAAACACTTCCGACCACGCCTCTCCCGACGCACTGGCCGCCTTGAGATTGGCTCCACCAATATCCAGGCCGAGGGGACGGAGGAATCGCGTCACGGGCGCGGCCAATCGAGGTGCTTATGCAGGAACTCGTACGTCTGCACTCCATTGATCTTGTGAGGACCGTTGAAGAACTCAATTTCGGTTTTGTCACCCAGTCCCAGTTTCACATAGTGGCGCCGCACTTTCGAGTATTCCCACGCGACCCACTCGTCCGGGGCGACGCCGTCGTCGTGGCCCCGTTCCACCATGAACGGGCGCGGCGTCATCAGGTACGACAGCTCGGCGTAGTTCGCGGTGTGCCCCATGTTCCATTCAAAGATTTCGTACTCCGGGGTGAAGACGTAACTGTACCCATCATGGACCGTGGTGTTTTTCACGACCCATTCGTTGAAGTCGGCCGAGCAGATCGACAGGCAGTAATCCTTCACCATCGGGGGCACGCGAACGGCCGTTTTTCCGCCGTATGAGAGGCCGTAGAAGGCGATTCGCTTCGGGTCGGTGTTGGGCAGCGTCTTCAGGAATTCGATCGTTCGTTCGTGCTGGGGAATGATGTACGTGAAGAGTGACCGCTTCATCGGATTGCTCTTCCGTTGCAGCGTGCGGAATCGATCTTGTCCCCGATACGGATTCTGCGGCGCGTAGGTGATGAACCCCCGATTCGCCAGTTCGGCGGTGAACGCCGAGTAGTATTTGAACCCGTCCACGGTCTTCGAAATGGTGTCCATCGGAACCCCCTCGAGACCGTGCTGGCAGACGACCACAGGGCGCTTTTCGCCGGGCTTCATACCTTTCGGCAACAGTAGGATCCCGCCGGCGATCACGTCGGGATAGACGTCGAGGACCACCTCGTATCCCACGAAGCCCGGCTCATCGAGAACCTGTCGAGTGCGGGGATTCAGCGCCATGTCCGATTTCGGCAGCCGGCCGATGAGTTCGTCGTAAACCATGTCGCGGTATTCTTCCGCCGTCTTTTCCCAATCTTCGAGCGACTTGCGACTCGCCTTGCTCCAGAGTGTGTCGCGCACTTTTGCGCTGCGGCGGAGCAGCTTCTGGGTGTACTCGACCATCTGATCGACCTGCCGTTTCATACGGAGACTGGCGTCGTACCCTGTCGCATCAAACGTGGGCAATTTCGCGTCGAGATCCTGAACCTCGGGACTGGAGACACGAAGTTGCTTCAGAAACGCCGTGGTCGCCTCAAAGGATCCCGGTGGGGACTTGCCATCGGGAGTCGGGACAACGAGCGCGAACTTTGTCGCCTGCTTCAATTTCTCAAAGTGCGGATGCGCGCGACCGGCCTCCGCGGTGACATCCGTGACCGACGGCGTGATGATTTTCCCGGGAGCGGCACCACCACTGCGGCCATCCTTGGGCGCGGGGGGACCGGCCGACTCGGGGGCCGACGCCGCTTCGATCACGAGACCACGGGGAGCGATCAGGCTGGCGAGGTCGGCGTCACCGAATTCCCGAAGTCGCGCCCAGACGTTGCGGTAAATCGGTTCCTGCCACAATCCTTCGCGCGGGGCGAAGTATCCGCTCACCAGTGCTCCCTCGATCCGCGTGTCGAGAGCCGCGCTGTACAGGGCGAGCAGTCCTCCTTCGCCAATTCCGGCGACCGCGATCGGCAACTTCTTCCCCTGCTCGTTGAGGAGCGTGAATTGGTCGACGGCGGCGAGAACTTTTTGCACCTCGTATCCAATCACATGCCGGCCCATTTCGAAGGCTTGGCGATAGATGAATTCGCGGTGCGGCTGATTTGTGTAGCGCACATCGGGATGGCCCGAATAGGTCTCTTCGCGGCTGATGAGTACGGGAACCACAACCTGGCAGCCCAGCTCGGCCAGCCGCCGTCCCAGTTGCGACGGAACGGGAACGCCGTTCACCAGACCGACAAACGCTTCCGGAGACCAATCGGCATCGGGCAGGCAAATCACCCGCGCCTTCGCTTCACCATTCGGGTCGAGCAACAAGCCCTCACCGTAGACACCGTCGAGCGCGGGCCAGCGGATCGGTGTGGCGGTAAACCGGGGAGCATTGCTGCCCGTCAGATGGCGGTTGACAACAATCTGCTGAAACCCAGCCGGGGCGGGCCGTTTATCGACCGCACCCAGAATGACTTTCAACCGCTCACGATTCGGCGCGACGCTCTTCTCGTAGGCCTCGGGACTGGCATAGTCGCGATTCCAATACGTGGCCCGTTTTGCCACCCCGTCGGCGATTTCGCGCAACGCGAACTTGTCGATCCCTTCGACCATCGCTTCATCGAGCGGCTTGTCGAGCGTCAAGAGCTTGGTGCCGGGGAGAGCGTCAGCCGCCACAAGTTCCCGCGATTCACTGCAAGCGAACAGCGCGGCGAGGCACAGGACCGAACGCCAACTCAACAACGACAGGCGAAAACGCTTCATGATGAGGCTCTCGGGGAAAGAGACAGTCAGCGGCTCAGAGGTGCTTCGAGCGCCGCGCGGTCTTCAGGTGGAAATCCGCTGAGCAAATGCGCGGCGTTGCGTTCGACCACATCCCAGGCGAATTCCAGCACTCCTTGAATGGGGGGAGGAAGCGGGTCCAGTTTGACGCGTCGCATCACTTGATTCAACCGACGGAGCAGCTTGGCCGGTTCGACATAGTCGGCGAGAAACCGCTCGTTGCGAAACGCCGTCACAAACCAGGCCAGCCCCTCGGCCGATTTGCCCGCGATCTGGCTCACGCTCTGTTCGACCAAGAGCGGATCGACCCGCTCGAACAGCGCGTAGTACTTCTCGAGCCGGTCCGGGTCGCGGGAGATGAGCACACCATCCAGAATGATCTCAGTGACAATGTGCCCCAAAAACGCGGGACGAAATCCTTCGTCATCGGGAAGCGCCGCGCGAAACGCGCGGGTCAGTTCTTCCGAGACCCGCAGAAACGCCGGCGCGCGATGAAACCAGTCGTCGTCGGCCAGATGCTGCAAGATCCCACTGGCGAGTTCCGCGAGCGGTGAACCACTCTCATTGGCGTAGGGGCGCGCCAGTTTGGAACGAACCCGCACCCTGCGATCCACGACCGACAACCAATCGGGCACTGCGGTGCCGGCGGCGAACCAGGGGCGGTCGAGATAGCGGACGCCGTGCGCGAAGTAGTTCATGGAAGCCAGACCGCCAATCGACTGAAAAAACAGGGGTTTGTAACGCTTACAAACCATTTGGAAAAAAGTCAAAACAGTGGTTGACCGTTTCCCGGAAATGGTGAGAATGCCGCCCACTTCGAACGAGCCAATCACGACTCGCAAGAACACT
>JAPLOC010000493.1:9825-23053 GCA_026692825.1 Planctomycetota bacterium
CCCACTTTTGCACGGTTCGTCTGCTGCTTGGAATGGATTCCGACGGCACTCCCCTCTGTACGGACCGGGAATCGAAATGCGCGCTGTGACGGAGCATGGACGCCCCCCGTCACAGCGCTTTTCAAACACCCTCGCCGTACCTCGACTTCCATGATTCCCCTCCCTGCCAATCGCCGCCTCGATCTGCCGCACGTCGCCGGCCCGGTCGATCTGCGCCGACTGTTTCCGCACGCCAGCTTCATTGGTTGCGGAAACATCGTCGCGTCGCAGGCGACCGATTGCAGCGCGCAGTGCCGATCCAACTCGGTGTTCGCGGTCATTCAGGGAACGAGGCACGACGGCGCGAACCATATCGGCGAAGCGATCTCGCACGGGGCCTCGGCTCTGCTGTGCGATCGCCCCCAACCGGACGTACAGATTCCCCAATGCGTCGTCCCCGATGTCCGTCGGGCCTACGCCGAATTGTGCGCCGCCCTCGCCGGCCACCCCTGTCGGCATCTGACGCTCGCGGGTGTGACCGGAACCAACGGCAAAACGACCACCACCTGGATCATTCGCTCAATCCTGCGGGCCGCCGGCCACCAGGCAGGAATTCTGGGAACGATCGAATACCACGATGGCGTGAATTCCATCGGAGCGCGGCTGACCACACCTGACCCGGCGACCCTTTCGGGCTGGCTCGAAAGCATGGTCACCCAACGCACCACCTGTGCCGCCCTGGAAGTCTCGAGCCATGCTCTGGACCAAAAGCGACTCGCGGGGACGTTACTGGACGCGGCGGTCATCACCAACATCACGCAAGACCACTTCGATTACCACGGAACTTTCGAGGCGTACCGCCGGGCCAAACTGCGGATTTTTGACTGCCTGAAGCCGACCGGTTTCGCCATCGTCAATCTGGACGACGAAGGAGCCCGCTCCTGTCTGCCGGACGCTCCGAAGCGCAACCTGACGATCAGCCTGGAACAGACCGCTGACGTGACCGGCGAGATCCTGGAAGAGACCGCCTGGGGCACGAAATTCAAGCTCACACTGCCAGGACATTCGCAGCACATCAGCACTCCGCTGGTCGGTCGGCACAACGTGGCCAACTGTGTCGCAGCCGCCGCTGTTGCCTACAGTTTTGAAATCGATCCGCAGGTCATCGCCCGCGGGATCACGCGATTGTCTTCCGTACCCGGCCGAGTCGAACGACTCGATCATGGCCAGCCGTTCCCCGTCCTGGTGGACTACGCACACACCCCAGACGCCCTGGATCGCTGCCTCGCCGCCATTCGCCCATTCGCCCGTGGCCGCCTGATCTGCGTGTTTGGGGCGGGGGGTGACCGAGACAAGAGCAAGCGGCCGCTGATGGGGGGTGCCGTCGCCCGCCACGCCGACCTGCCGGTGATCACCAGCGACAACCCTCGGTCGGAATCCGCCGCTCAGATTATCGACGAGATCATCGCCGGGATGGCCGGGGTGACTCGCAAACCGTTCATCGAACCCGACCGCCGATCCGCCATCCGCTGGGCCTTGCAGCACGCCGGCCCCGACGACGTGGTCCTCATCGCCGGCAAGGGACACGAAACAGAACAAGTGATCGGAACCGTTCGACAGCACTTCGACGACCGCGAGGTTGCGCGGGAGTGTCTGGTGCAGATGTACGGCCCCGGCCACACGCCCAGTTCCCCGCTCGCCAGCGGGATCCCCCTGAGCGTCACCACCTGACATGGATCCGGTCCGACTCGCCGAACTGCTGCCCGTACTGCGTGCCGACCTGATCGGATGCGCGGGGACCGAATTCGTTCGTCGGGTGACAATTGACTCACGCGAGATTCGACCCAGCGACTTGTTTTGGTCGCTACGGGGAGAACGACACGACGGACATACGTTCGCCCCCCAGGCGATCGCCAGTGGCGCGATCGCGGCGGTGGTCGATCGACAGCATGCAAACCAGATCGCGGGTCCGCGGCTGGTGGTGGAGAACACACAGACCGCGCTGGCACAACTCGCCGCCTGGTACCGGAAACAAAGCGAGGCCCTCGTCATTGGTGTGACGGGGAGCGTCGGAAAGACCACGACCCGCGAATTGATTTACTCGGTGCTGTCGGTGCGGCACCCCGGACTTCGCAGTCGCAAGAACTACAACAACGAGATCGGCCTCCCTTTAAGCCTGCTCGATCTGGCGAGTGAACATGAATTCGCCGCGCTCGAACTGGGGGCCGGCAAGATCGGCGACATCCAGTCGTTATGCGAGATCGCCCTCCCGGAAGCGGGGGTCATCACCCGCATCGGCCCCGCCCACCTGCAGTCATTCGGATCACTCGACGCGATCTACCAGGCCAAAGGAGAGCTGCTCGAAGCACTGCCCTGCCATGGTTTCGCCATTGTCGGCGGCGACGATCCCCGGATGCGCGACATGGCCCGCCGAGCCGGATGTTCGACAACCTTCATCGGTGAAGGCCCGGAAAACCAGCTTCGCGCGGTCGACGTCGACTTCCAGCCCGGTCGGCTGAAATTCACCGTCGATCGACAACGCTACGAACTTGCTGTTCCCGCCCGACACTACCTGACGAGCGCGCTCGCCGCCCTGGCGGTTGCCCGTGAGATCGGGATGGAACAGGCCGACATTGTCGAAGGATTCCAGAGTTTCGTCGGACCGCCGTCGCGTTGCCAAGTCGAGTCACTGGGTTCGTGGACGCTGATCGACGACAGTTACAACGCCAGTCCCCTCGCGATGGAGGCGGCTTGCGACTGCTTGAGAACCTGGCCCACCAGCGGCCAGCGCGTGCTGGTGTGCGGCGACATGCTGGAACTCGGTGCGGAATCGCCCCACTGGCATTCCGAGCTGGGGGCCACGGTCGCCAGGTCGGGAATCGACCGATTGTTGACGTATGGCGAACACGCCCACCACACGGCGCGTGGTGCCCGGTCAGCGGGACTGCCGATTCACCAGATCGCCGCGTTCCAGGAATTCGAACCGCTACTGGCAATCCTCGATTGCTGGCTCGCCGACATCAACAGTCCGGTCCACAGTCACCGTTCCGACACGCCGCCTGAACCGGCAGCCGCCAGTTCAACACAGACTACGAATACACACAGGCCACCCAAGCCACCAATACATAGGGAGACTGAGTTCGTTTTGTCGCGTGCATCGGATTTGCGGGAATCCTGCGGCACGATTCAATTTCGGTTGGATGGAAGCACCAAGACACCGGATCAAGTGGTTTCTGGGTCAATCACTCTGGTTGTCGCTTCGTGATGGAACGAACTCGACCGGACGACGGAGCGAAATCTCCGGCGTCCGGGGATACACCTCAAAAGCGGCGTCGCCCTTACGACGCCGCTTTTGAGCGTTCTTTGGGGTGGGATAGACACGTCATCGCCGCACGCGGCGCACCATGGCGGGGTTTTATCGATTTCGAAACCATGGCATTCCTGCGGACACCGGTTGGCGAAGAATTCAATTGGCTGGTGTCCGCCCCGATGGTAGAATGCCGCCATGGAGACAATGACCACCCGAAAAGTTAACGAAATACCGCTGACCGAGCGGACCGTCCTCGAAGCCTTGCTTGGTGAGAAACTCTCATCAGAGCAGCAAGTATTCGTGATGGCGTACACCCCTGGCGTGGCACTGGACCCGGCCATGCGAGCGGGCGCACGTCAACGACTGATTAGGACATTCGAAGCGATCGATCGGAACGCAGAGCAACACGGCGTCACGGGTGACGAGGTTGACGCGGCGATCGAAGAGGCGATGGCATACGTCCGTCCGCGTACGCCCTGATGCGGATCCTGCTTGGCACCAATATCCTGGCTCGTGCCGCGATGCCAAACTCCGGGCCGGCGCGAGCGTTGCTTCTGAAGGCTACCGAAGCCCCGAACGTTTTGTTGATTTCCGGTTACATACTCTCGGAATTAAGCCGTATTCTTCGGTACGAACGCGTGCAAAATCTGCACGGACTCGACGATGTCGGCATTGACCAGTATCTCGCTGATCTGCAGGCCACTGGTGCGACGGTCGAGATTCCAAACGAGGCCCACGTCTCCATCGTTCCCCACGATCCCGCCGACGATGACATCGTGGCAACTGCGATCGCCGGCCAAGCCGACATGCTGCGTACCCGGGACCGCCATCTGCACCATCTCGAAGTGCGGGAATATTACAAGGCGTGTGGAATTCGGGTTTTGACGGACTTGGAATTGCTCGAAATTCTCCGGGAGTCTGATTCACTTCCCGACGCGTTGGATTGAAAAACCGCCTGAAAAGAAATCACCTCGCTTCCCTCTTGACACCTCTTCTACTGCGGTAGTAGTATCCTCTTACTCTGGTAGTAGCAGAACCCAGCAGGCGGGACCAACACCATCAGACGAACCAATCACGCGTCCGAGTGTCTCGACTGAACTCACGGTCGCACACGTGACGCAATGCCATTTGACTGAAACCCACCGCCGGTGCTGGTGGGAAGCGTCGCGAAACGTGACGAAGAACGCGATCAAGAAAGGAAGGGTGACGAATGAGTCAGTCCCAACTCGCGACATTGCAGTTGGCCATCATGCACGTGCTTTGGACCCGGGGGGAGGCCACGGTGGGGGATGTGCGTGACGACCTGGCGAGCGATGGCCGCGAACTTGCCTACACCACCGTCGCCACCATGCTGGGGAAGATGGAACGGAAAGGGCAGGTCGCCCACCGCGCGGTCGGCAAGGCGTTCATTTACCGCTCGGCTCTGGGGCAGGAGCAGGTCAGCCGATCCATGGTCACCGATCTCGCCCGACGCCTCTTCGCGGGGGATGTCACGATGATGGTGAGCCATCTGCTGGACGGCTGCGATGTCTCTCCTCAAGAACTGGCCCGACTCAAACTTCTGATTCAAGAACGGGAACGGGAGGATCGCGATGACGCCTGAACTCTCGGCTTGGCTCTTGCCGGCATTGTCCTGGGGCGTGACCTACCTGATCCACTCCACGCTGCTGATTGGTGGATTGTGGGTGGCCCTGAAACTGTTTCGCGTCGCGGACCATGGCACGCGCGAAACACTCTGGAAGACCGCCCTCGTCGGCGGACTGCTCACGAGCGGAGTCCAGGCGGTATGGGCTCCACCCATCACCACAAACTTCGTTCTCAATCTGCGCGATACAGCGTCCACGTCATGCGACGGGGGTGAAATCACTTCCCACGTCCCCGGGAACGACAATGTCGATGCGCTCCTGTGGATCACCCCGCCAGAAATTCGCCAGGCGATCCCACGAGTCACGTCCCAGAAACCGAGCGAGTCGGACGAAATCTACGAGTTGCAGTTTGTCGAGGCGAGGGGTCTGGAAATGCCTCTCCTGTTCGCGGACACTGCGGATCTTGAGACCACTGATCGGCCCGTGGAAACCGGCACGGCGGGAACCGCTGAAACGGACCGGGCGGCACCTCACCTGTACTGGCTCGGTTGCGGCCTGATTGTCGCTGTCGCCGCCGCGATTGCCTGGGGACTGACACAGGCTCTGTGGCAGTCTCAATTGCTGCGGAATCGGCTGGCGAACTGTGTTCCGGTCACGGATGGGCTGGCGTTTCAACTGCTCACCGAACTTCGGAATCAGATTCCCCACTGCCCCGACGTGCGGTTGCTCACGTCCGACGAAGAACCCGAACCGGCCGCCTTCGGCGTCTGGAATTGGACGATCATTCTGCCTGAACGGGCCGAACGCGAGTTGAATTCCGCCGAGCTGCGAACGCTCTTGGCACATGAGTTGGCCCACCTCGTGCGGGGTGACACCGTCTGGCTGACTGTCAGTCGGCTGGTCTGTTCGTGTCTTGCGTTCCAGCCGTTGAATCACCTCGCGCGACGGGAATGGCAGAAGTCGGCGGAGTTTCTCAGTGATGCGTGGGCGGTGAACCAGACTGGGACTCCGCTGGCACTCGCCCGGTGTCTGACGGAAGTCGCGGGTTGGCGGCATTCACCCAACACCGAAGCGGCGTCTCTCGCCGCGACGGGTCGACGCTCGGGACTGGCCGCCCGGGTGGAAACGCTGCTTCAAGACTGGTCACCCAAACAACGTGTCGAAAGACTCTCTGCCCGACGGTGGACAACTTCGGTTTGCGCAACGGCGGTGACTCTGTTGGCACTGGTCGCTCCCAAATTCAGCCTGGAGTCGTTGGACGCTTGTGCGTCGGAAGCGATGCACGTCGCCGATTTGTCGGATCAAACCAGCCAAACCGATCCGTCCGATCTGACCGATCAAGCCAAAAGCATCGCGGAGCCCGAACTCACCGGGCCGGCCGCAGGGGACGAAAACTCGCAACTCCTGATCTCGATCGAACGCGAACTTCGCGATCTGGAGCGGGAGCTTTTGGAGATGGCCCCGCTACTCGACCAGCATGACGTGCCGGAAGAGGTTCAGCGGCGGATTCGACGGATCCGAGGGTCATCGGCGACTCTGTTTCAAACACGCCGGGTCATTCTGCGGATGATCGACGTGGAGCAAGTCGTCGAAGGCCCGGCGGCCGAGACTCGGGTCAGTCTGTAAGGCCCGGGTGTGGTGTGAAGACCGTGGTGACTGGCAACATGATTGCGGTCACTTTCTGAAAATTCCCTGTGTTTTCCGATTGAGGAGTGAACTCGAATGAAAGCCGTGGCGACTGGATTGACGTGTGTGGCGCTGGTGGCGGTTTTGGCAACGTGGTCGTTGGGCGATGGACAGGATCCACCGAAGCAGGAAGTTGAGGTCAAGGTTGTTGTCGATGGTCAGCAAGTGGAGATCGACGGAGCGAAAACCGATGTTGAAATCAAAGACGTTACAGAATTTGACGTCGTCACTCTCGACGATGGGGAATTGGAATTGCTGAACGCCGAGGGAGGCGAACGGGAATTGATCATCCAGACCGACGAAGCGGGGAGCCAACCGAAAGTCATCCGAATTCAGACCGGCGGGGGAGCGGAAGGAAAACGGGAAAAGGTTGTCGGTTCCACCCGGTCCATTTCCATCATCCATAACGGAGTTCCCGGCGAAGACGCGAAGAAGGCTCTCGACAAAGTCGCCGACGAATTGAACGCCCAGGCGGACTCGCTGGAAAAGGACGGGAAAAAGGCTGAGGCCGAAGCGAAACGGAGTGCCAGCAAGGCGATTCGCGGACTGCTCGAGGGACATGGTCCTCTGGGGAAATTCCAGTTCCACGTTCCCGGTGGAAAACCGGCGGGGGAATTCGACGTCTTAAAGGTCGGTCCGACGGAGATTCCTGGACACATCCGCAAGTCGATCAAGGCACGCGTCGTTGGTGGTCCGGAGAACAAAGAGGTTCAGGAGCTGAAGCGGAAGCTGGAGGCGTTGTCTGAAGAACGTCGGGAAATTGAATCCAAGCTGACAGGGGAGCTACTGGAAAAGGCTCGACAGAAATTGAAACAGGCGTCGGAAGACGTTGAGCGGAAACTTGTCGACGTGCAAACCCACGCACAGGTTTGGACATTCACGGGAGGGGAGGGGGAGCTGGTGAGTGCGGGGATTCCGGGTATTCGCATCAACGTGCCCGGTGGCCATGGCATGGGAATCGCGGGTTTTGAAACGGTCGGCGGCCCAGTTCGCGAACTGCATGCCAAGTCGGCGGCTCTGGTCCGGGCGTCGCAGGCGATGAAAGAGGCGGGAAAGCATGACGAGGCCCAGCGGCTGATGGCCGAGTCTGACGAACTGAGAATGCAGGCGGAGAAACTCGCGCAAGCCCAGGCAGCCCAGCTCCATGGTGGCCGCCTCGGGGGAACCATCGGCTTCGTCCGCGGTCAACCCGGCGTGGAGCTGCACCACTCGTTGAAGGAACTGCAGGAGCAAATTCAGCTTCTGCGGAAGGAAGTCGCAGAAGTCAAGGAAATGCTGAAAAAGTAGCGTCAGCGAACGAATTAGGAAGTCATGTGGCGAGCGGGGGGCATCAGCCCCCTGCCCTCCTTCCGCGAAATTCTTCAGAAATTCACCGAACCAATCCCCACAAGATGGCATCTTAGTCCTACCGATTCCCTCCATTTGGCGGAACTCAGACATTACGTCTTGCACAGAAGACAGGATGTCTTAAAATAAATCGGCGTGACTGGCGAATTACGGGTGCGACCACGCACCTGTCACTTGCCCCCCTGGCGAGCCTGTCGCCCGGAAGATTGATGCCTACTCATTCGCCACCCCACTGGTCACCTGCGTGTCGGCGAACTCGCCTCGCACCACCCACCACTCAGGTTCCTGCCATGTCGATCGGACTGAATCGAACGGATTTCGAACAACTGCGGCGTTCGGGAATGCCCGACGCCTACCCCAAACCGACTCTCGCGGTTGTTCAAGAACTGAACGAACGGGGATACGCCGTCGACGTGACGGTACTCAACTACCTGGTCAAGACCGCCCGGGTCCAACCCAGCCGGGTCGGGCAACGCAATTTTTCGTGGCAGGCGGAACAAATTGACGCGGTCGCCTCCATTCTGGAGGAACAACAGAGTTTCCTTCCTGCGGTCGTCGCGTCGGAGGCATTTGGCTTTCCCTTTGCGACTTACCTGAAGGCGCTCAAACAGGCGGTCGAGCAGTTGCGAATCGAGTCGGGGGATCCCACTGTGGCCGAGGATCCCACGTTGTTCGTGATGCACGTCGCCCCACCCCGCTTTGGCCGACCGGCCCGGGTTTCGTTCACGGTGTGCGACGACGTTCGGGCTCACCTCTGTCCGCAGGAGTCTGGCAACCTCCCTTTTGGGGTCGGGACGCGAACGACAACAATGCCCCGTGTCGATGACAGCGCAGTCCCACCAGCACATAGTCCGCCGGTCTCCCCCGCGGTCCATCATCGGAACGGCATGGCGTTCTCGGCGAAATAACCCTTGGGACAGTGACCGGCTGGTTTTTTCCCGTTCAGTCTCTAGACTTCGGGACTATGCCTTCCCCTCACCCCAAAACACATCTTGTCATCGGCTGCGGCTACCTGGGTCGCCGCGTGGCGGATGTTTGGCTGAATCAAGGGGATCGGGTGTTGGCGGTCACGCGCTCAACCGCGAGAGCCGATGAGTTTCGACGCGCAGGCCTCATTCCAATTGTCGCCGACGTCACCAACCCCGTCTCACTCCCGCACATCACGGGGATCGACACGCTGCTTTACGCTGTCGGCCTCGACAGGTCGGCTGGCCAGTCACAACGAACCGTCTACGTTGACGGACTCCGCAACGTCGTATCTGCGATCACCCCGGCAACCGGTGCGGAACCCGCCGAATCGCCGTCGACTTCGCCAGTCGGGGTGTCTGGCGAACGGCAAACCGCGCCACCTGCCGGTGTGGGCATATTTCTGTACATTTCCAGCACGAGTGTCTACGGCCAAGCCGCTGGCGAATGGGTGGACGAAGTGTCGGAGACTGTCCCAACGGCTGAGAATGGGCGAGTCTGCCTCGACGCCGAACGACTGTTGAAAGAGTCAATTCCTCAGGCGATCATTCTTCGGTCGGCCGGGATCTATGGCCCGGGGCGCATGGTGGCGCGGCTTGAGTCTCTGCGGGCCGGCACCCCCGTGACCGGAAACCCCGACGCGTGGTTGAATCTGATTCACGTCGATGACTTGGTGAATACCGTCCTACGGTGCCAGAGTTGCGGTGTTCCAGGCGACACGTATCTGGTGACAGACGACGCGCCGCTACGGCGACGCGATTTCTATCAGCGTGTCGCCGATTTCGCCGGCGCACCCGCACCGACGTTCGCTCCCCTACCAATTGACTCGGCGGAACGAACGGTTTTCAACAAACGCTGTTCGAATCGTCGGCTTCGCCACGAATTGAAAGTCGAACTGAGATTTCCCACGGTGGCGGAAGGAATTCCGGACGCGCTCGGCCCGTCCCCGCTCAATCCAGTCGCAAAGCGACCAGCCCCCCCTTAGGAAGGGGGCAGGGGGGGTCACATGGTCAGCGAACTTGGCTCCAATTCCAACTCAGCCCCACCAAACCTTCCAGAATCAACCCACACCATGGCCAATCGCCCTCGCAAACAGGAACGACTGACACCCCGAGAGGTCGTGGCGCGGATCGTACAGATTGTCTCTCAGCAGGAAACAACCAAGTTCTGCCCGCATTGCGGAAAGCACGTGCTGGCCTTGCGCCCGGGGACCAGCCGACTGAGACAAGTGCTTCTGACGATCGTCACAGCGGGGTTGTGGCTGGTCGCCTGGATTGTCGACGCGGTCCGCCGACCCGGTTGGCGCTGCTCGGTGTGCGATCACCGGGTCGGGTAGGTGAACACAACCTCGCAACCCAAAACCCAACCACCATGTCCGTTGACAGTTGGGGATTTTGGGTAACTCGTGATGGGCGGAGGGGTCAAGCGGATGCTAGAATGTTCGCGCGGCGCGGCACGCTGATCAGAATCGGCGGAACCACCGCGTACGCCACTAGCGCGAGGTGCGAGATGACTGAATGGGAATCACAATCGGACGGCTGGAGCGGGGGAACCGGTCCGATCCCTCCCAGCGATGCCGTCGACCCGGAAATTCTTCCGCTGGTCAAACGGTACGTCTCCAACCTGCCCAAGCGGGTCGATGAATTCCGCGATGCGCTGGCGGGACCCGATCGAGAGCGGATCTCGGTTCTGGCGCACCAGACAAAAGGGGTGGGAACAACCTACGGCTATCCCATGCTGACCGTAATCGCCGCCCGAATCGAACAGGCGGCGCGCGAAAACGCCTCCCTGGATGAAATCACCGAACTTGTCGACGCATTCGAATTTCTCACAATCCGCATCGCCACCGGCATTTCATTGACCTGAGGCGCGATGCCAAAGAACCTCGGCATACCCCGCCGGGAATACTGGCAACCCAGACCACCACCTACTGATCCGGATCGCAGATGTCAGAAACGCCTGGAGCGAAGTTCCGCGACGCACTCGCGCAAGGCTGTCTGGCGATTCCAGGGGTGTTCAACGCGCTGACCGCGCGGCTCGCGGAACGAGCCGGTTTTCGCGCGCTGTACCAGTCGGGGGCCGCCCTGTCGGCCGGGGCGTTCGCCCTTCCCGATATTGGCCTGATCTCGCACACTGAATTCGCCGACGAGGCCCGGCGGATCACCGCCGCCGTCCGCCTCCCTCTCATTTCCGACGCCGACACCGGATTTGGCCCCCCGCTGATGGTCGAACGGACGGTGCGCCTGTTTGAGTCGGCGGGTCTTGCCGGCTTGCATCTGGAGGATCAGGAACTCCCCAAACGCTGCGGGCATCTTTCCGGAAAGTCGCTCGTGGATCGACCGGCATTTCGCGCCAAAATCGCGGCGGCCGTCGCCTCCCGGCGCGATCCGAATTTCGTGATCATCGCCCGGACCGACGCCCGTGGCACATTGGGGATGGACGAAGCGCTCGACCGGGCGCGAATGTGCCTCGACGCGGGAGCCGACATGATCTTTCCCGAAGCGCTTGAGACCATCGACGAATTCCGCCGATTCGCTCGCGAGATCCGTGCCCCGCTTCTTGCGAACATGACCGAATTCGGCAAAAGTCCGCTGTTAGACGTCGCGCAACTGGCCGACCTGGGTTACGCCGCCGTGCTGTTTCCGGTCACGCTGCTGCGGTCAGCCATGAAAGCGGTCGAGGAGACGTTACGCGAACTCGCCAGTACCGGAACGCAACAACACCTGCTCCCGCGTTTTCAAACACGTGCCGAGCTGTACGCCACGCTGGGCTACGAGGGTTTCGATGAGCGCGACCGCGAGTATTTCGGATCGCATATCCCGCCCGATGTTCGAACCACTCCCCCGGGCGGCGACGGTTCCGGTCATTCCTGATACTCCGCGCCCCCGGTGTGACGTGTCGACCGGACCGTCGCGGTGGACCGAAACCGGTCCACCGCGACGGAAACTCCCTATCGACACGCGGCGTGCGAGTCGGCCTGACAGCCGGTCTCTGAACACTGCGCCGCGCAGCTCCCTTCCGGGCAACAATCGGCGGAACAGCCTTCGGTCGCGCAGACCCCTGCCTGGCAACAGGCGGCGTCACCGGCACAGCATCGCGAACTCTCTACGCAGCAGCCGGCCGGGGCGGCACAACAGCCACTCGTTTCCTGCGCGGCGGATGAAGCAGCGGAACTCGACAGTGTGTAGCCAACCGCCACCAAAGAGGCCAACGCGACGACAAAGCACAACGATTTCAATGTGGACATGACGCAACTCCGAATTGAGAAATGGAGTGAAGATTGAGACGCAGGTCATGCGGTGGAACATTCCACCGTCACGGACTCTCAGTGGGCGAAATCAGCTCACCGCGTCTCAACAGCGCCACACGCACAATTCAATGTGCCTCGCGCAATGCCGCCCCTCATGCCGACCAATCCCTCGCGCCCGAATCTCCGCAGCCACAGTAGTCGGGTGAGACAACGAGAGCCACTCACATACAGTCCCCAAAGGGGCCGATTCCGGCACCTTGAACGAAGCAGTTTTCGTCGCTTCTTTCGAGCAGCAGCAACCGACCTGGATCGGTGAAGCGGGAACCTTTGAAGGAACTTGCCGTTGGCCACAACAACTGTGCGCCGGTGCCGAAACCCCAACCGCGACCGATGTCTCCCGAGGCGCTCGACAACACCAGCCCACCGGAATCGCCAGTTGGATGGCGATCAGCAGCAACAGCAGATGTTTGAGAATGCGAGACATGTCTACTGGTACGTCGCAGTTTGCGATCGCGATGGAAAAATACGATGAGACGGGTTGGACTGTTCGAACTTCGACTGAATCGTCGCGACCCGTCGTCGTCGCCTGAATCGTACCCAGAGTCGAGTTGAACAAACAAGTTCAAGATTCAAGCAGTTGGTCGGAAACCAATTCGCATCCCCGGCACTTCACCCAATTGCAAACCACCCCCCGGAATTTGTCAAAAATCGCGCCAAATGCGATACCTGCGACGATTGGGGGATATGCGTCGTTTTTGTGGCGGACAGAAGTCCGAATCAGTATCGGATATGCGGTTTGTTCAATGCGTCAACAGGTTGATCAGGGGGTGGTCGGCTGGCGCAAAGGTGGTTGAAATTGGCCTCGCCTGAATCCCGATGTTGACACATTTTCGGGCCAGAAGTACAAATCTTCACAGCCCCGCGACTGATTCGGGGCACGCGAGCTAAGTGGAAAACTGTACTGAACTTGCGGTTTGTGAACCCCCATCGAGCTGGAACTGGTGCGGACGCTTTCCCCCCATCTTGTCGCGCTGTCTCTCCTGTGCCTGTGTGGCTGTCAGGGGTGTACTGGCTCACAGGGGTTGCCTCCGCCCACTGCTTCGA
>JAPLOC010000494.1:0-6947 GCA_026692825.1 Planctomycetota bacterium
CCTGACCAGAAACCTGCTGACGCTGCACGACCACCTGACAACGGAATCGCCGAGCGCGGCTGCCGCCCCATGATTTCGCCTTCCAAAAGCCGGACAGTCTCTTTAACTGGTGGTAGCAATTGGGCCCGAACGAGTGCAGCCGGCCTTTAGCCGGCTTCCCGTCGGGCGGCTTCAGCCATTCGAAAATTTGAATTCACCCTTTGGAATCCAACGAATGGCAAGCCGGCTGAACGCCGGCTGGAACCAGTCGGGAGACCAGCTTTCCACCAGCAAGAAGCTGGTGGCAAAAGGGGAGTCGGCTGAAGCCGACTGATTGCGCCCGCCTGCGGCGGGTGTTGTGAACTGACACGCCTCGCGGGCCGCCGAGATTCAGCGTGGATTTCATTCCACGCGAAAATGCGAGCCGCCTGTTTCTCGCCGCTGTCGGCCGCCTCACCTCCGCTGCGCCGCCCGCAACAGCTCGTTCGCCCAGTCGGCATCCTCCTTCCACAGCGGCGGCTCTGGCTCGCCGCCATAGTCGATGTCGTCATATCCCCCGTTTTCATAAGCGGCTTCGATCAATGCCTGCAAATTGAGTAAGACGTCGCAATCTCCAGCGCGGAGGGGAATGCGTATCGTCGGCAATCGCTCCCGCAAAGGCACCCGGTACATCTCGATGTTGTCCGGATCGGTGGCACGGCTGACGGCGACGCGGTACGTCCCGCGGCATGAGGCGGGAACGGCTTCCCACGGGGCGATCAGCACGTACTCGCCGTCCCTCAAGAGGTCGATCTCCACCAGATTGACCCCCGACTCTGCCAGTTGCCACTGTTTCTTGCGAAACGCGACTCGACCCTTGGCGTCCAGTTTGTTGCCCGGACTCAGAATCTCGATCGTCGTCACAATCCGGTTCCCCGAGCGCGTGTCGAGAATCTGCAACGTCCGTTCGGTCGCCGGCTCGACCATGCGTGGCACCAGTACCGGATCAGCGGCATCCAGAACCAGCGTCGCCGACGCGGCCGAAGAAGGCGACAACGAACCTTCCGGCCGTTTCGCAAGGATTCGCACATCGGGAATATATCCCACCGGGCGCTCCGTCGAGTCGGGATCCTGGACCGAGATGCGCTCCTCGACACGGACCTTGAGATCGCCGGGGAGTTGCGGACGAAGCTGATCGCCGGTGTACACGATCAGGCGCGTATGCACGTCTCCCCAGTGTGCTTCGAGGTACGGATCCATTCCGGGAAAGGGACTCTTCATCGGACGCCTCAAATCCAACTCGGTTCAATGTCGATGTCGCTCCGCACACCTTGCAACCAGTCTACGGCAACCTCCTTACACGGTCGAGAGTCACAAAACCGCTCGCGAAACGAAAAGCCCTCCAAGAACAGGATTGACCGCCGTAAAATCCATCCTTTTTCATCCTGTCTGGTTTTTTTCTTCGAACTATCAAGCCAGCTCGTGTGGATCGCTGAAGGATTGCTGCGGAAATAGAAGGTTTGACAGGATGAAGAGGATGAAAGGGATGATGAGGATGGAACAGTGGCCCGACATCGTTCAACGAGTCGCCAGCCGGAAAATCTGTGATGGATACTCGATGTCGTCGTATCCCCCGTTTTCATAGGTGGTGTCAATCAATGCCTGCAAGTTGAGTACACCTTGATGTTTTCGGGATCGGTGGCGCGGCTGGAGGCGACGTGGAATGGTCGCCCGAAAACTGCGTCGCGAGACAAAAAGGGGTCGGCTTGTTGTATAATGCTGGGGACTGCCAGAACCCCTCGTCCGGTTCCCGAATCCGCACTTGCCGCACGACACCCGATATGACTCTGCCTTCACGCCATCGCTGGTTGGTTCGCCTGACGCTGGTCGCGACATTCGCCTTGGTTTTATCCGCAGGTTTGCGTGCCGAGGACTCCGCCAGTCCCGAGGCCCCGACTCACTGGGCGTTTCGCCCGGTGACGCGGTCCGCGGTTCCTGTGGTCCAACAACGGCAACGGGTTCAAAACCCGGTCGACGCGTTTCTGCTGTCTCGATTGGAGGAAAAGGGGCTTTCCTTCGCCCCCGTCGCGACCCGGCGTGACCTGATTCGGCGGGTGAAATTCGATCTCACCGGGCTTCCCCCCACTCCGGCGGAAATCACCGAGTTTGTGAATGATTCCGCACCCGACGCCTACGAACGGCTGGTCGACCGGTTGCTGGCCAGTCCCCAGTATGGCGAACATTGGGGCCGGTTCTGGCTGGATATTGTCCGCTACGCCGAAACCGCCGGCTTCAACGCCGACCCGGTTCGTCCCCTCGCCTGGAAATACCGCGACTGGGTCATTCAGGCGTTCAACAACGATCTGCCGTTCGACAGATTCGTGGAACAGCAAATCGCCGGCGATGAACTCTTTCCGGACGATCCACAGGCGCGGCTCGCGACGGGATACATCCTGATGTGGCCCGATGAAAGCAACGCGTCGAACATTCTGCTCGCCCGGCAGGAATCGCTGAACGACCTGACCGGCAACGTCGGGTCGGTGTTTCTGGGAGTTTCGATCGGTTGCGCCCAGTGCCACAATCACAAGTTCGATCCGATTCCGCAGCGCGATTTCTTCCGCCTGCAGGCGTTCTTTTCGGGACTGGTCCGCTGCGACAGCGCCGCGGTCGGCCCGTTGCCGGAGTTGGTCGCGTGGCAGAAACTGGACGACGAATGGCTTCAGCAGACGCAGCCCCAGCGGCTGGAATTGCAAAAACTGGAAGCCGAGGCGCGGGTGAAGGCGGCGGGGGATCGACGGATGAAGTTCCCGCAGGTCGTTCTCGAGGCGATCGACACCCCGCCGGAACTACGGACGACAATGCAGCGCCAGCTCGCTTTCTGGTGCGAACGCCAGATGGGAATCACCGATGAGGGGATTGTGGCGGCCCTGTCGCCCGAGCAGAAGCAGCGGCGAATTGAACTGCGGAAGCAGCTCGCCGACGCCCAGGGAAAACGTCCGAAACCTCCGGCTGAGATTGATGGCATGGTGGCGGGTGAAGTCGACTGCACTCCACCTGCGACGCACGTGCTGGCCGCCGGGAGTTACAACAAACCGCTCGCGGAGGTCCAGCCGGGCTTCCCATCGTTTGTGGCGACGGGTTCTCTGGGCGACGCGCCTATCACCGTTCCCCATCCCAAGACCTCGGGGCGTCGGTCGGTGCTGGCGAAGTGGGATCGTCAATCGGGTCTGGCAGGGACATTTTGGACGGGGCCTGGTCGACAATGGCAATGATTTCGGAAACCAAACCAGTCCCCCGACCCATCCCGAGTTGCTCGACTGGCTGGCGGCGGTCTTTGTCTTGCCCGAGGAGGCGGTTGCGAGCGCTGATCCGTCGGGACTGGGCTTGAAGCTGAAGAGCCTGCACCGGTTGTTACTCACGTCCACCGCGTATCAGCAGGCGGGAGTCGACGCGGTGGACCCCGAAGCGCTTTCCGCCGCGCTGGAAGCCGACGCGGGGAACCGGTTGTATTGGCACTTCACCCGCCGACGGCTCTCGGGAGAATCGGTTCGTGATTCGCTGTTGGCGATCGCCGGCAATTTGAATCAGACGCAGCTTGGCCCCAGTGTCTGGCCCGAACTCCCCCGCGACTTCACCGCGCGTGAGGCGTGGAAGGTTTCACCCGCAATCGCCGACCGCAATCGGCGGAGCATTTACATCCACGCGAAACGGAACCTTCCGTATCCGCTGTTGGAAGCGTTTGATCTGCCCGACATGCACGAGAGCTGTGCACGGCGGTCACAAACGACTGTCGCCCCCCAGGCGCTGATGCTGCTCAACAGCGATTTGATCCTGGCGCTCGCCCGGCAACTGGCGGGAGAGCTGCTGCGCGACAATCCCGAAGCCGACGCCACCACGCTCATTGGCGAACTCTACGCGCGAGTCTTCGGCCGAGCACCCGATGCCGACGAACTTCCGGCGGCCAACAGCTTTCTCGATCGGCAAACGCTGCTTTTGGGCCAGCGGGTCCGCTCGGGAGATCGGTTATTGCTTCCGAAAGGAATGCCCAAATTTCTCGACCCCGCCCGGGCTGCCGCCGTGGTCGATTTGTGCCACGCGTTACTGAACGCGAATGAGTTTTTGTACGTGGATTGAGGTCGGGATCCTTCGGCCAGAAAGCCGCATTCAAGTTCCTGGATTTCTTGAACTCACCCGCCAAGTGGAGTCCCGCGTCGATTTCTTCTGTCACCAGTGATTCTTGATCCAAGTCAGAACCGTGTCTACTTCGCCCGCTTCGCCCTCGGCGGCGCGAATTTGATCTTTTCCACGAACCGCAATGGCTGGCCGGTTTTTTCGTCGACCTTGCCCGTACAGGCGGTCATCGCCGAGACGACGTACTGATATTGCAGCTCATAGTCGGCGTCGAGTTCCACTTCGATGTCCTTGCTGAACGCGGCTCCCGGGCGGCCGACTAGACTCAAGACCTCCTGGTTGAGCAGCGCGAACGCCCGTTGATCGTTCCCCAGCGATTGCCGGCCAATCGCGATCGTCCGTAGCGTCCCGTCCGGATTCGATTCGAGTCGAACCTTGATCGGGGGAAGTTCCGACTGCTGCCCCACCCCCTGTCCCAGCGGCATGTTGATGTTGAAATCCCCTTCGTTCGCCCGGATCTTCAACGTCAACATGAAGAAAATGATCAACTGAAACACGCAGTCGATCATCGGCGTCATGTCGATGGGGATCTTTTCGAATCCGCCGGAACCCTTTTTGAGCTTGATCGCCATCGCTCACTTCCCCTCCGGCTGCATCGCCTTCAGCGAGAATTTCTCGTAACCCGCCTGCTGGCAGATCTGGATCAGTTTCTGCACGTCGCCGGTCGCGCACTCCGCGTCGGCCCGAATGACCACCGGAGTTTTCGCCTTGCCGTCCCCATCAAGGTTTCCCTTGATCTTCTCGATCTGAAATTCCCGGTCGAGCATCGGGCGGAAGACCTTTTCAAAACTGGGCGCGGGAATCAGGTCGCCATTGTAGAACAGAAACGGTCCATCCTTGACTTCCTTCCCCGCGCCATCCCGGTGACGCTCGAAGCCAACCTGCAATACCAGCTCGACCGGTGGCTTCACTTTCGGGGGGCGTGCCAGGTCGCTCACCGCCATCCGCACCCGCTCGTCGGAATTCGCGGCGTCGAAATTGATCACCACCATGAAGAAGGTGATCAACTGAAACACAATGTCGATCATCGGCGTCATGTCGATGTCGATCGAATTGCTGCTCGCCATCTGTTTGCCTGCGGAGGGTGAAGTACGATGTGGAAGCCGGCAGTCGGCGGGTTCAGGAACGGACCGCGATTAGGCCGGGGGCGTGGTCGGGGCGGCGGCCGGGGCAGCCCCCGGGCCACCACTCGAACGCTTGCCCGTCTGCGAAAACCGGACCAGCAGATTCTCAGCGGCCATCGTCGATTCCAGAACCACGCGGGCCTGGGCGTTCTTGAACAGCGCGAACGCGATGATCGCGGGAATCGCCACAATCAGCCCTTCCAGCGTCGTCACCAGAGCGAGCGTGATCCCCTTTGCCAACTGAGATGGCTTGGGAGACGCTTCTGAACTCGCGATAACCGAGAACGCGCTCACTTCCGCCACCTCCTGCATTCCCTGTTGGGCCTCCTCGTAGCCCTTCGAAAGCCGGCCCAATCCCCCGGTCAGTAGTTTCGCCACAAACGAGTCATCCGCTTTGGCCAGGTCATAGGCCCCCTGGTAATCGCGGGTCTGCAGCTTCGCTTCGAAATCCTTTACGAAGTCGGGGGGCACGAAGACCGGCAATCGGATGTGCATGATGTTCGTGACCGCCAAGGCCACAAGTCCGATCGACCCGAACCCGATCAACAGCCCTTCATATCCCGAAGCGTTCCACAGCCATTCCAGGTACGATTCTTCCTGGACGACGGGAGCCGTTTCCTCCGTCCCCGCGTCGGCCCCTGCCTTGGCACCACCCTTGGCCCCTTTCGCCGACTTGTTGGCGGCCGTGTCCTCTTCGGGAGCCTCATCTTCGTCAGCGGCGTCCTGCGCGATCAGTCGCGTTGAAGTCGCGAGCGGCATGGTGACCGCCAACAGCCCCAACAGCAGGTAGACCCACTTCCAATTTCGACGCTGCCACGCCCGTTCCAGCAACAAGCCGTTCTCGATCATGCTCTCTCCATCACGGTGCGAACTGCCGCGGGCTATCCCGCCGGGTCACTTCTGTATGCTAGCGATTGTTCTCTCGGTCGAATGAAAATCCAAGCTGGTCGAATCTCCCTTTGGACCTTCCTCACGACCGGGTGCGATCTTATTCCGCAACGGGCGGGCTTGCCAGCGAGTCGGGGGCGGGCTGGAGTGCTGGTGTCGGAATCCCACACAGCCTGCAGAGATCCTGGAAATAGTTCGGGTACGTCTTGCGGGTGCAACCCGGGTCCGAAATGCGAACCCCCGCCGATTTCAGGCCAATCAACGCGAAACTCATTGCCATCCGATGGTCGTCGTAGGTCGCCACGGTCGCGGGCTGAATCGGCGCGGGGTGGATGGTCAGTCCGTCCGGTCGTTCGTCAACGGTCTGGCCCAGGCGTCGCAATTCGGTCGCGACGGCGGCGATTCGGTCGGTTTCCTTGTGTCGCACATGGGCGATATTGCGAATCGTCGTTGGTCCCATGGCGAACGGCGCGACCGCTGCCAGGGTCTGGGCGGTGTCGCTGATCGCGTTCATGTCGACATCAACGCCTCGCAACGGCCCCCCAATCAGCGTGATTCCCGTCGCCGACTCCTCCAGCCGGCAACCCATTTCCACCAGCACATCGACGAACCGCACATCGCCCTGAAGGGCGGCTCGCGACAGTCCTTCCACGGTGACGCGGCCACCGGTGATCGCCGCCAGGGCGAAGAAATAGCTAGCCGCCGACGCATCGGGTTCGATGTCGTACCAGCGGCCACGATATGACTGGGGGGCGATCTGGTAATGACCGGCTTGGGACCGGGTTA
>JAPLOC010000494.1:6985-10281 GCA_026692825.1 Planctomycetota bacterium
AAACTCTCCATGACCCGCAGCGTCATTTCGACATACGGTTCCGAAACCAGTTCCCCCGCGACCGCGAGGGTGACGGCGGCGGTCGCACCCGGGGCCGCCATCAGCAGGGCGCTCAGGTACTGGCTTGAAATCCCGCTCGCGACCCGCGCCGTGCCACCGCGCAGTCCCGTCCCCTCGACAATCACCGGGGGGCAATGGTTGCCCAGTTCGCAGCGAGTCGTGGCTCCCAACTGGTTCAGGGCGTCAATCAAGTCGCCGAGCGGGCGTTCACGCATGCGGGTGTTGCCATCCAGGTGATAGTTCCCCCGGCCCAGAGCGCACAGCGCCGTCAGAAACCGAATGCTGGTCCCGCTGTTTTCCAGCCACAGCCGGGCGTGTGGGACTGTGAGGTGACCAGCGCATCCTGAGATCTCGACCGTGGCGGCGGTCGGGTTGTGGGTAACCGACAACCCGAGTCGACCCAGGCTGTCGAGCATCACGCGAGTGTCCTGGCTGTCAAGGACGCCTGTGAGTGTTGACGTCCCGTCGGCGAGGGCGGCGACGACCAACGCCCGATTTGTGATGCTCTTGGAACCGGGCGGGCGGATCGAACCCACAACCGGGTGGGAGATCGAAGGGATTTCGATGAAGGGGTGCATCCACTCAAGGTAGTCAATCGGCGACAAATTGACGAATGTCGCACCGTCGTCTGACTCGGTGGGAACTTGCGGAATTGCCAATCCGCCCTGATTTTTCGCGCGCGACTCGCTATGATTACGGCGTTCGAACGGCACCTGTCCCCGGGAATGTTGATCGGTCGGGAGAGATTCGCTTGAGGATCGAGAAAGCCATTGTCACAGCGGCCGGACCCAACCAGACGCGCCTTCCGTTGCAGCGATTTGTTGATTCCGATGGAATCGAGAAGCCTGCGCTGCGGATCATTGTCGAAGAGGTATTTTCGGCACCGATCCAAGAGCTGGTCATCGTAGTCCAGCCCGGTAATGTCCGGGAGTTTTCCGACGCTGTCGGAAGGGAGTTTCTCTCCCGCGTCGTCTTCATCGAACAGACCAATCCCAAAGGCTATACCGACTCTCTGCTGCGAGCCGAGTCGGTGGTGGGCGGGTCACGGTTTCTCCATCTGGTGGGAGATCACCTTTACATCAGTGGTGATTCCGGGCGAAGCTGTGTCCAGCAGTTGATCGAGACCGCAACCGCTGAGGACTGTGCCGTCTCCGCCGTGCAGGCGACCAGCGAGCGACTGTTGTCTCACTACGGCGTCGTTGGCGGTCAGCGAGTTTCCGGTTCCCGGCTCGTCGATATCGACCGCGTGATCGAAAAACCGACTCCCACGATCGCCGAGCAGGAACTGCTCGTGCCTGGGGTTCGCTCGGGGAAGTACCTCTGCTTTTTCGGGATGCATGTATTGCCCCCGACTGTGTTCACGATTTCGCGGGAACTGATCGAGCGGAACGGTGGCAACCACCCCACGCTTTCACAGGTGTTGAACGAGCTGGCGGTTCGCGAACGCTACCTGGGGATTGAACTGGTCGGCACGCGGTATGACCTGGGGATTCCTTATGGCACGTTGACGACGCAACTTGCGCTCGCGCTGGCGGGTGTCGATCGGGAGAGCGTGCTGTCGCAAATCGTCGAGTTGCTGGCGACTCACCGTCCTCCCCGGGATGCGGTGACTCGTTCCGATTGAAAATCCTCCTGTCGCATTCCCCGCCCTGAGTTTTCCTGGCCCCTGCGGACTTCCGACATTTCACCGGTCGAATGAAACCCAATCTGATCGAGGCGATCACCTCCTCCGACCCTCGTTTGCGAGATCAGGCACTCGAACGGCTGTGCGAGTCGGCGGATTCGGCTGACCTCGTCGACGCCTGTCGCGAACTCGATGCGTTTCGCCGATCGGCCACCAATCTTTATGAACGGGTCCGGGCACTGTTTTTTCTCGCGGCGATCCATCGCTACCATCTGCCGGCGAAACTTCCGGGTGGGCTTGGGGGACTGGTATCGCACGCGGGCTATCAACACCTGATCGAACGGCGATTTGACGAGGCAATCGACGAATTCCGCCGGGATTTTGAGAGCCAGGGACCGACCGACGCCGTTTCCAGCGCCCTGGCGGCCGCTTATTATGAACTGGCTTTCACAACCCTGGCGGGTCAGGTACGGAGGTGCGTTCGTTCGGTGAAGGGGAACCAGTGGATGTTCCGCACCGGGCACGCCCTCGATCATCCGTTGCGGTTCCGCAAGGAACTTCTCACCCGGGATGCCGAAACGGGGCAGTATCCCGTGCTGTGCGAACGGACGCCCGTCCGGATGGATCTGTCGCACAGCGCGTGGAGCGATATCTTCTTCCTGGGGATGGATTATCCCGAGGGGGCTCAGGTTCTGAATGTGTCGATCGACCTGGGGGTCTACCAGCGCGACGCCAATCCCCGGCCACCCATCGAAGTCTATCTGCGGGTGATTGACGACGACTTCGCGGGCGATTATCTGGGGCTGGTGAAGGCGGGCGTGATCGCCGCCGGGATCATCCCCCCTGGACTGGAAGGGGCCGACCAGCGGCTGTCGGACGTCTTTTCCGTCTTGCTGGGGCCGGGCTTGGGGCTGGAAGTGGTGACGAAGGTCAACGATATCCCCAAGGGATCTCGGCTGGCTGTTTCGACCAATCTGCTGGCCGGCATCATCGCGGCGTGCATGCGTGCCACAGGGCAGGTGTCGACACTGGAGGGATCGCTGGCCGAACGTGACCGTCGGTTGGTCGCGGCACGCGCCGTGCTGGGGGAATGGCAGGGGGGATCCGGCGGAGGCTGGCAGGATTCCGGCGGTGTCTGGCCCGGAATCNTGGTGTCAGTCGGGGCCGGCTGCTGCCCCAGCACCGCTTGTACGGTTTTGATGAAATCAACGAACAGACCCGGCGAAAACTGTGTGACAGTCTGGTGCTGGTTCATGGGGGGATGGCTCAGGATGTCGGGCCGATTCTGCGGATGGTGACCGAGAAGTACCTGCTGCGCGGCGAGCGGGAGACCGTCGCCCGGCAGGAGGCGATTTCGTTATTGAAATCGATCGAAGAAGCATTGGTTCGGGGCGATGTGCGGGAACTCGCGTTGGCGACAACCCGCAATTTCCGCGGCCCCATCCAGTCGATCATTCCCTGGGCCTCGAATTTCTACACCGAAACGCTGATTGAACGGGCTAAGCGGGAATTCGGCGAGAATTTCTGGGGTTTTTTGATGCTGGGCGGGATGTCGGGAGGGGGGATGGGATTCTTGTTCGATCCCCGGGTGAAGACTCAAGCTCAAGGCTTC
>JAPLOC010000495.1:0-1856 GCA_026692825.1 Planctomycetota bacterium
CGGCGAGGGTCCACGCATGACCGGTCTTGTCTCCGAACTTCACAGCGCGTTAGCGTAGTTCTCTCAACTGCGTTCATTTGAGTCCCCACGACGGCTGAACGAACGAACATGTCGACCTCTTCAAACCTCCTGTCCGAAACCGAACAATCCGCGGCGGAATCGCTGGTTCGCGGATTGACCGAGAAATTGCGCCGGACACGTGAGCGCATCGTCCGCGTCCGTTGGTGGACGGGTGCCTTTTGTATTGGCACCGTCGCCCTCGCGACTTTCGCGACGGTCGCGCTGGTCGACTACTGCGCCGAATTGCAGTTCGGAATCCGCGCGGTGGCGCTCATCTCGCTGATCGTGGCGATTGCCGGCGGCGTCTACTGGGTTTATCGGCAGTTCATCGCGCAGGTGACGTTGAACCGTACTGCGGCCGAAACGGAACGCCAGGTGGCGGAATTCGGACAACGACTGCGCACAACACTCGATTACAGTCGTGGCGAACCCGCCCCGGCGCAGGCTTCGCCCCAGTTGCTGGCCGCCATGCATCGCCAGACTGTGAAACTGGCACAAAACGTCGACTGGCCGACGCTGGTCGACGGGTCTCCGGCGTTCTTCGCGTTTGTCGCAGGTGCCCTGGGCTTGTTCGGCTGGGGAATGGCGCTGGTGTTTTCTCCCGAATACCGGACGGCGACCGCGCGCACATTCCTGCTTCCCGCAGAATACACGCGCGTCTCATTCGCACCGCAAGAACAGATTGTCAAGTTTGGCGAGTCGGTTGAAATCAGCGTTGAGATCGAGGGACGGCCGGTGTCGTCGGCGATTGTTCGCTATCGCGATGCCGGTTCGAACGGCAGTTGGACGGTGATCGATCTGCCCGACGACGGCGAGCCAATTCAAGCGGAGCGAGATGACGATTCGACTCCCGAGGAACCGAAGTCGTTGCTCGGTGGTTTCACCACGACCCTGGCGAAACTCGAACAGGATGTCGAGTTTGAGGTGGTCGCCGGTCCCAAGCCGCTCCCGTTTGGACGAATCACGGTGTTGCAGCCGTTGAAACTGGAGCGCGCGTCGGCACACATCACGCCCCCTGAATACACCCACCGCCCCGCGCAGGATGTGGAGTCGCTGGATTTGAAAGTGCTGGAAGGGTCGAACGTCTCGCTCCGGCTGGACCTCAGTCGCCCGGCAGCGGAAGGCCTGCTCGTACCGATCGCGGAAAAGTCCAAAGAGGGGGAGGCGACCGCCAACGTCCGGCCTGTCCCTCTGGCGATTGTCGACAGCGCGCTGGTCGCGAATCTCAATGATCTGCGCGAAAGTGTAAGTTACACCGTTTCGGCGAAAACTGCGGACGGCATGGCACTCGATCCGCTGACAGTTCGCGTGCGCGTACAACTCGACAAAAAGCCCGAGATCAAGTTTCTGGCACCTCAGGAACAACTGATGGTGACGCCAACCACAGAAGTTCCGGTGATCGCCGAAGCGCGGGACGATCTGGGATTGCACCGAGTCGGGATTCTCTATCAGGTCAGCGGGGGAACGCTGCACACGCTGTGGGATGGATCCGGGGAGGGAACCGACGAGACATTTCGCGCGGTGGCTCAACTGATGCTCGAAGATCACGAGGTGACGTTTCAGGATGGGGTCACGTATTACGCGTTCGCCGAGGACAACTATTTTGGTGCCCCCCGGCGTACCACAACCGAACTGCGGTTCATTGACATCCGTCCGTTCAAAATCGATTACGGACTGGCGGATGGCCAGGAACAGGAAGGGGAGTCGAGCGACCAGCCATCCGCGTCACTCGAGGAACTGATCAAGCGTCAGAGAGACAACCTCGTCGCCGGTTTTGCCGTCCGGGAGGAGCAGAC
>JAPLOC010000495.1:1882-13051 GCA_026692825.1 Planctomycetota bacterium
GGCGACCGTCGCCGAGACGTTGCGTCGGGGGGAACTCGCTCTCAAGAATCAGACCGAAGAGTTCAATCAGGGAATTCGCGCCAAAGTCGGGCCGGTGCCAACGCTCGACGAGGCGATTGTCGCGATGGGGGAAGCGGTTGACTTCCTGTCGAAACAGGATCTTCTGAACGCG
This sequence comes from Planctomycetota bacterium, assembly GCA_026692825.1. Lineage (GTDB taxonomy): Bacteria > Planctomycetota > Planctomycetia > Planctomycetales > Planctomycetaceae > UBA10511. The sequence continues at coordinate 2,055 of JAPLOC010000495.1, forward strand.
GTAGAAGCGGAACAGGAAGCTCTGGGGGGCACTCCTGAAGGCTCGCGAAAACTTGCGGCAATTGATCAAGAACTCGTCCAGTTCCGCGAAGAGCGAAGCGAAGAAGTTTGACCGGCAGTTCAAACAGAAATTGCGACTTCCTCCCAAGGAGAAGGAGACCGCCGAGAAAAAGCTGAACGAGGCGAAAACTCAACTCGAGAAACTCGCCGAGCGCGAGCGGAAATGGGGCGAGCAATCGCAAAGCTGCTGCAACTCGCCGAGTTCGTCGAGTTCCTCATCGAGTCAGTCCAAGAGTCCCAGCCAGTCTCCCTCCCAGTCACCCAGTGAATCTCAGGCAAACAAGCCTGCGGAAGCGAACAAACCTGGTGAAGACAAGGAACAGTCCCCCGCCGACAAAGACCCAAATTCAGGCAAACCGTCGGACAAGGGGAGTGACGCGGAGAAGTCGGAAGCGACTTCGGGAGAAAAATCGGGATCGGACGGCGATAAGCCGACGGCAGAGGAATTGGCCAAGGCGCAAGAACAGATTCGGAAGGAACTCGCCGACCTGAAGCAGCAGTTGGCCGGCCTCAAGGAATCGGGAGCTGCCGCCCAGAAGCAGGCCGACAACGCCGACCAGTCGCTGCAAGAGGGACTGGAGAAACTGAACGCGAAAGATGGCGACGCCGTCTCCCGGGCTGCGGAAGAATCGGCGCGGCAACTCGAAGAACTCGCCGACCACCTGGCGGCGTTGGCGGCCCGCGACTTTGGCGGACGCCTGGACGAGGCCGATCGGCAGGCTCAACAGATCGCCCGCGAGCAGGAACGTCTCGCCGACGAATTGGGAGCCCCTCCCCAAAAGCCGCAAGCCGGACAGATCGCTGGCAAATCGGGCCAGCAGTCCGGGCAAAAACCAGGCGACAAGCCAGGCGATAAGCCGGGTGACAAAACGGGTGATTCCGGCAAACAGAAGCCCAATGAATCGACTGGCAAGACGCCCGGCAAAACGGCCGGCGGACAGTCGCAGGAGAGCGAAAAACCGGGGTCGAGCGACGGGCAACAACAGCCAGCGGATACCGGGTCGGGTCAATCCGAGTCGGATCAAAACGACGGGACAGGGAGCCGCCCCGGCAAATCCGGCACGAAGTCGGGTCAGGCACCGCGCACGCGCGATCAGCTCGCGCGAGATCAACAAAACCTCGCGGCGCGCACCGAGATGCTGGGCGAGTTGCTGGACCGTTTGCGAGGAGACGCCTCGCGCGAGTCGGCCGACGTCCGCCGAAATCTCGAAGCCGTCACTAAAGAGAATCCCCCAGGCGAGATCGCCGGCCAGATGAAACAGGCCGCCCAGGCGACTCAGTTGGGGCAGTCGGCGAAAGCCGGGCAGGCGGCCGGTCAAGCCAGAGATCAAGCCGCCGATTTGGCGAAAGCACTGGGGGCTGCACGCGGTGCGTTTGCTCAACCGCAGTTGCAGGAACTGCTCGCATTGGAAGAGCAACTCGCCCAACTGATGCAGCAGGCACAGCGCGCCAAAGAGGGGCAAAAGGGAGAACTCAAAGAGAAGTGGAACGCGCTCGAAGAGAAACTCGACAAGCTCGCAAAGGGAGACCCGAGACTCGCGAACGCCCTGGAAAAAATGCACCAAGGCCCTGGTGCCGGCGACCCAAACACCGAGTCCAAGGAGCCATCCGATAGCACCCAGCTCGGTGGCAAGGCCGAGCTAAAGCCCAACTCCCAACTCCGTCCCTCACAATTCCAACAGAACGGTGACCAAGAAGTCCCTCAAGGACACTACTCCTGGCTCGAACTGGGCGATTTCCACGGCCCCCTGAAAGTCGCCAAAGTCCTCCAGTCCAAGATCCAAGAAGCCATCCTCGCCGGCGCACTCCTCGACTCCGACCAACCCGTCCCCGCCGAATACAAACCCCTCGTCGAAAAGTACTACAAAACCCTCTCCGACGACCTCCGCTAACCCCTTATTTTCATCCTTCCTCCTTCCGCCTTCATCCTTTCAACCCAATGCTCGACTCCCCCCCCTACCCCCTCTGGCTCTACGGCCTGCTCGCCGCGGGCTGCGTGGCGCTCGTGGTGGGGGCGCGTCGGCTGGCGATTTCCGATCGACTCCGCCAGTGGTCGATTTTCATTCCGCGAATTGTCGTGCTGGGGCTGTTACTGGTGGTCTTGCTGAACCCGGCACATCGGCAGGAACATCACCTTCCCTCACAGCCCTCGCAGGTGCATTACCTCATCGACTCTTCCCGCAGCATGAGTCTTGAGGAACCGATCACGAGGGCGACGGCGGTGCAGCAGGCGATTGGTGACGCCGACCGCAGACTCCCTGCGGACAAGCGTCCCCGGTTGCAGATGTTCAAGTTCGGCAACTCGCTCGCAGCTCTCCCCGATCTGGGACAGCTCGGCCCGACCGACGATGCGAGCCGACTGAGTTTGGCACTGGAACAATTGCCCGCTCGCTTCTCGCGCGAGCCACCTCGGGCCGTGGTGGTTTTTTCCGATGGCGCGATCGACGATGCGGATCGACTCGCGACGACCGCCGACGTGCTGAAACGGCTGAATATCCCCGTCCATGTCTATCCGGTCGGGAACCCGCAGGTTCGAGGCGACGTGGGAATTGACGATCTGGTGGTGCCTCGAAGGGTGGACGCGGGCGTCAAGGCACCAATTCGCGGCGTCGTGCGGGCCGCCGGTTATCCGGGGGAACGCGTTGTCCTGTCCGTCCGACCGGCCGACCGGCCGTTCGCGCAACCATTGGCGACGTTGCCGTTGACGCTCAGCGACGGGGAAAACCCGTTTGAAATGGTGGTCGAAGCGAATCCCGAATTTGGTGAACTACTGCTTGAGGTTCCGCCACTCCCCGGAGAGGTCACCCTGCGCAACAACCAGGTGCCATTTCAACTCGGGACACAAAAACGCAAACTCCGTGTACTCTACATGGAAGGGACGGGGGGGACCGAGTATCGCTGGGTTCGCGACGCGTTGCAGGAAGACAAGGAGATCGAATGCGTGGCGATGATCGCCGACCAGCAATATGTGCAGCGTCCCAGGCTAATGCGGATCGACGACGTCAACCGGGGTTTCCCAACCACGAAGGAGGAGTTGTTTCAGTACGATGTGGTCATTTGCAGTGACATTGTGCTGGGGGCGTACACGAAAGAGCAGTTGGACTGGGTCGTGGAACTCGTGAGCGAGCGGGGGGGCGGGTTTGTGATGGTGGGGGGAATCACCAGCTTCGGTGCCGGGGGTTGGGACCAGACCGTGTGGGACCAGTTGATTCCCGTCGACATGTCGGGAGGGAATCTGGGACGGGGCTGGCTGTACCACAGCTTCCGCATCAGTGTCCCCGCGAAAGAACTGAATCATCCCATCTGGCGGATTGTCGATGATCCTGACCAGAACCAGCGGGCGATCGCGGCGATGCCGTATTTCTACGGCACCAACTACATCAAGCGTCTCAAGCCGGCGGCGACCGCTCTGGCATATTCGGTCGGACCGATTCCCAACCTGAACGAAGTGATGCCGGTGTTCGCGGCGCAACCCTACGGCAAAGGACGCACATTCGCCTTCTCGCCCGATACCACCGCCGACTGGGGCCGCGACTTTGAGTCGCGCTGGGGCGAGAACGACAACCGCTATTTCCGCAGGTTTTGGCGGAATCTGGTGCGGTGGCTGGCCGAGAATTCGGTCGCGGGAACCCGGCGTGTGCTGATCGAGACCGACAAGATCCTGTATCGGGCGGGGGAGCCGATTCACCTGTCGGCAAGGGCCTACACCGAAAAGTACGAAGAGACGGTTGATTATGAACTGCGTGCGGAAGTGAAACTGCCGGCGTCCGCCGCGGGCACCCCCGCCGCCACAACGATCACCCTGTCTCCCGACGCGAGTGGCAAAGGCTACACCGCCGACTTCGATTCCGACGCGCTGGCGTCGATTGTCGACCTGGGGGCCGGTGAGTCGGCGGCACTGCCAACGCGGTTGATCGAAGTGGTCGCGACGCACAAGGGAAAAGAAATCGGCCGGGCGACCACCAAAATTCAAATTCTGCCCGACCTGCACGAACTGTTGCGGCCACAACCGCGTCCCGAAGTCCTGCGTGAACTCGCCACGCAAACCGGCGGCAAAGAACTGCACAGTGGCCGAGAGTTGGCGGAGGTGTTGAAGCAGTTGCCGGAGATCGAGGGGGAGTCGCTGGTGAGCCGACAACCGTTGTGGGATCGCCCGTGGCTGTGGGGAGCCATTGTGGTCTTACTGGCGATCGAGTGGATTCTGCGACGGTTGTCGGGATTCGGCTGAGAGGGAGGATGATCACGCCGCTCCAGGGTCAGTTCGCAGGGACGCGGCAGGGAGTATATAGTTTGATTCCCCGTTCTTCTTCACACCAAGTTCCCTCGACCGCACGCCAGAAACCGCAACATGACCGCGCCAGTTCGGGTGGCCTGCCCGCATTGCCAGGCGGGCTTGAAACTTCGCTCCCGCGAATACCTGCAACGCAAGATCACCTGCCCGGGGTGCCAGCAGAGTTTCGTTCCCGAGCCGGAACAGGCGTTCGACATGCTGGATGTGGTGGACGACGAGCCGGACGAACTCGAAACAGAATCTCCGGCACCGTCCGCCCCGACGCCACTGAAACGGAGTGCCGAACCTGCGAATGTTCCCTTCGCGCAGGGAGCGGTCGCGACGCGATCCACTGACGGCCCCACCCTGTTGGGGGACGACGATTTCGTCAGCGCGCCCGTGGCGCGCGGAGACTCACGCGGGGGCCATCCATCAGTTTCTCGCCCCGAACCGGCGTTCGATGCGCTGGAAGTCATTGAGGACGACCCGGAGGAATTTGACTACGAGGCTCCGCCATCGCCAACTCCACAGCGCGGGAATCGGAATCTGGAGCCGGCGATCGATCCTCCCCCGGCGAAGTCGACACCGGCTCGGCCTGCTGCGCGCGCCAAATCGCAGCGCGAAGAGGAAGCGGACGATGACCGCGAGTCTCAGCCCCAGCGTGGTACGACCTCCCGCTCCAAACGACGGCCGAAATCGTCCGGGGTTCCGTGGCGTGGAATGATTGTTGTCGCGGTCGTTCTGTCGGTCGCGCTGGGGTTGTTTCTGGTTCCCTGGCGCACAGGAATACCTCGCGGAATTGCAGAAGATGGAGGGTTCGCTGGCAGGCCTTCGCAACGGGCGGAATCGCGCGGAGGTCGTCGCCGAATTGAAGCAAGAGGACGAACGGCTGGATGCGATCTATCGCCGTACTGTCCGGCTGTCACCGCAAAATGACGCCGACGCCCAGTCGACGCTTCTGAAAACCGGGCCGACAATTTCGACGATTCAGAGCAGTCGCTTAACGGTGGTGATTCAATTGAGCGCGGCGGGAATGACGGACCCGCAACTGAACACGATGGCGACTCAAGTTGAACTCAGTGCGATGGGGACCGTGCGTGGGCTGACCAGTGGCTTGCGCGACGCCCCCACGCCACAAAACGATGCCGAGCGGATTCAGGCGGAGTGGGTCGCGGCTCAGCGATCCGTTGTGGTCGCGCTCAGCCGCGTCGAAAAACCTGCCGATCTGCGGACCGCCGCCAATGAATTGACTTCACAGAAACTGAAGCTCGAACAGCTCGCGGCACGCGTGCGGCTGCTGACTCCCACAGAAATGGCGAATTATACAGCAGGCCTTCAGCGATTTAGTGGCCGGCTCTCGGCGCTCGGGATGGAGTTTTCGGCACTGCAACAGGATTTGACGATGCGGCACGGCCACGTGGCGGAGTTTCAGCGTGAACTCGCCAATTTCGAATTCGCCCGCCAGCAACTGGAACAGGCGCCAGGTGCAGGCCAGAACATGGCTCAAGTTCCACAGATCGGCGGCTTTCCCGTCGGCCCGCCGGGAATTCCCCCCAACGCGATTCCCGGGAACGTCCCCCTGCCACCGGGCGTTGGCGCGCCACCGGGGTTCGGTGGGCCGCCTGGCATCAACCCCGGCGCGTTCCCCGACGGCTTTCCCCGCGGATTCCCCGGCCAGGGCCCGGGTCCGTTTCCGGGTGGTCCGCCGGGGGTGGCGATGCCCGGGGGCTTCCCCAGAATCCCTTCCAACGTCGACGAATTCGCCCAGAGTTTCATCCAACAGCATGGCAAGGACAAAACGGTCATCCTGCTGATTCCCGGCAAAGTTCTCAATTCCAATGAGCAGCAGCGGATCACTGAGCAGATGCAGTCCACTTTTGGTGCGATTTCCGCGAGCAGCGCGTTCAGCGGTGGAGTCACCAACAGCACTATGTTCGCGTATGCCTTGGAAGGGGATATCCGCCAGATCGCCGGCAAGATCAAGTTCGCTAAAGTGACCGCCATCGACGCCGCGAACCGTCGAATCACAATCGAAGTGCCGTAAGGCGTCCCTGGTGCAACCCCCTCGCCGAACAGGCGAACGGGGAACGTCAGTTCCCCGTTCGATTCCAGAGTCAACGTCACTTCGCAGAGCTTCGCAACCGACAACACTCGGCGAACTAATCAATTCGAGTTCGCAATGACTCCGGCAAATCCCCAGGTTCAACTTACCGAGCCGAATGGACTCGGGCATGGAGTCCGGAATTCACCCGCCCGGTGACGTTTCCGCCGAAGGGGCCCATCGGCTGGTTCGGCATTCCGCTATGGACCGCGACAACGGCTCGATCGACAACCGGGTCGACGACGTTGAGCCCATTCATCGCCCGTCCCGCGTCCACAGGAATGTCCGGATGGACTCCCACTCCCGCCATTTCTCGACCCGTGGGCGAATAGAACTTCGCCGTCGTCAGCCGGACACTCGCGCCGAGGGCCTTCAGGGGAAACAGCGTTTGTACCGTCCCCTTGCCGTAGGTCGTGTGCCCCACGACGACACCCCGGCCGTTTTCCTGAATCGCGGCGGCCAGAATCTCACTGGCACTGGCGCTGTCGCCGTCGACCAGCAGTGCCAGAGGGACATTCCAGGCCGCGCCGGAATTTCCCGTTTCCACGGTGTTGTCTTCGGGGGTCCGTCCTCGAGTCGAGACAATCGTCCCTTGTTTCACAAACAGTCGGGCGATGTCGATCGCGGTCGTCAACAGGCCGCCGCCGTTCCCCCGCAAATCGACAACCACACTCTGCATTCCCTGTTGCGCCAGCGATTCCAGAGCCTGTTCCATTTCGGTCGCGCTACTGGCCGCGAACGAATCGAGCTTCAGGTAACCGGTCTGCACGTCCAGCATCTGCACATCGACCACCGACTGCACGTCGACCCGCTGCCGGGCCACAACCACGGCGGCGGTCGCGCCACCCGCCTTCGCGACGGTGATCGTGACAGGACTTCCTTCGGGACCGGTGATGAGTGCCGTGGCGCTGTTGAGGTCCCTGCCGGCGAGCGATTGGCCGTCGATCGCGACGACCAGATCGTCCCGCTGCAGGCCGGCTTTCGCGGCCGGGCCGTTGGGCAACACTCGCAAGACCCGCAACCCCTGGGGAACCAGTTCGATTTGCACGCCGATTCCCACCACTTCCTGTTGCAGCGACGCGCTGTTGAGCCGGGAGTTTTCGGGAGGAACGAACGCCGAGAACTGGTCGAGTGATTCGATGGCGCCGTACTCGAATTCCAGGCCGACTACCGCGGGATTTAATCCCAACGTCTGTTGGGCCAGTTGCATCGTCGACCGCAAGGCGGCGACCGCGTCCTCATTCGAGGTGACTTGTGACTGCTGGAATTGGTCGACGAGCGTCTGTTCGAATTGCTGGAATTGACCAGCCGACACGTTGAGCCGATTGACCTGCTGAAAGTCAGGATTCCGCAGCGCTTCGACCAGGTTGTACAGCCCTCGCTTCACGATTTTCGCCGGGGCCGGAGGAGAGAGGTGCCGTTCCGCGACGAGTTGCAGGGTCTCAGCGTAGAGCGACAGGCTCTGATCGGGATTGACGCCAGCGAGAAACGTGACGATCCGAGGATCCTGATACCGTCGGGAGATCAGATCCTGCGCCGGGGCGAGGTGTCCTTTCCAGGCGGGGCTCTGGCTGTCGTATCCCTGGGGCGCACTGGTCGCATCCGCGGGAGAATGGGACCCTCGTCGCCGGGGGGCGGGGACCGGTTCCTCGACAACGTCCTGATCGTATCGAGATCGGCTTCGCGGAGTGTCGACCATGTCATCGTCGGCACTCAACCCAAAACTATCGACAGTGTGGAATCGCCGCGAAGGAGGTGCAGACCGGGTCGCTCGCAGCGGGACTTCGCTCTCCTCGTCCTGGGCCCAGGCATTTTCCCGTACGACGGGAAGCGCCCGGGAGTTGTCCCGGTACGGCCGTCGGACGGCTGGTTCCCGACGCCCCGTGTCGTAGGAGTCGTAGGCATCGAACCGTTGTCGCGTGGACTCGGTATCGCTTCGAGAATCGTATTCGCGAGTGGGTCGGTAACCTGGTCCCGCGAGTGATTCCTGGCAGCAGGCAACAGCAACGAGGACCACAGCCAGGGACAGTTTCATCCACAGAGACAACCGTCCACAGGTAGAAGTTGGATTGATGAGCGGGGACATGGCGGAAATCCTTGTCTGCCAGGGGTCACAGATTCCGACGGGCAGATATTCGGAAGACGTGTTGGCGGCGTCAATGGGGGACTGGACTTAGTTGCGGCCGGTGTCGACCCGCCGGAGGACGACCGGGCCGGAGTCGGGGATCTTTGTCCGTTGTTTTCGAACCGCGTCCGCGAGTGGTGCGGGGGTCGGGCCCAGGACGGGCTGGGTCGACTTCAGTTCTCCCCGGAGAACTCGAATCGAATCGGGGGCGTCGATCCCGATCCGGACCACGCCGTTGTGAATCTGAAGCACCTTGATGACAATGTCATCACCGATGTGAATCACTTCTGTGAGTTTTCGTGCCAGAACCAACATGATCGCTCTCCCTGATCTGAGGAATTCTAAGATTCCGATGGAACCGAACTGCAGAAACCACGTCATCTTGATGACAACCCCTGGTGGTTTCGTCTGCTCGCGAATAATGCAGGTATCGTGCCAAACCTCAAAAATGAAGCCGAGCCACTCGAACAAATACCATGTATTATAGTGTTTTCGTTTGTTGTTCCCGACACACCGGCCTGCCCGGCGGGCGTGGCCCAAAGCCCGCCACCAGGACGCCGATCGCTCAACCGGCAGAAAGTGCAATAATGACTACACATCCCGATCTGAAATGTATTCTTTTCAACTCACCTCTTGCGGATTGTAGGCTTTCCCGAACCGGGAATGCGATCCGGAATGGCCGATTTGACGTGCTATCCGTAACCTGTTGTCGGATCGGATGTTGCGAAAATGAATCTGAATGGCAGTTCGATTGGCACGAATGATGCACTTTCCTCAAACCGTCTGCCGCAGGTCGCGACAGTTCGAGACGCCTCGGCGCCGCGAAACACAAGTCGAGTTTCTGATAGGAGTTGCGTCATGGCTACCCATTCTCTCTGGACTAAGTTTCTGTCGGTTGGTTTCGTCTGCCTCACCGGTGCCTGGGCAGTCGCTGATGACAGTTTCCTCCCCCCGGTTCAACGGTCGCAACGGACTCAAGCGACTCGCAAGGTCGAAGCGGCTATTCCAGGCGACGCCGCTCGAACACAGAACTCTCTTCCCTCCGCTGCTTCCGGCGAAAAGACTGCGTTCTTCGGCTGGGGCTGCGGCTTCGGATGTGCCCCTTGCCGGCCGGTCTGCCGCCCGGTTTGTGCCCCGGTCTACTCGCCGGTCAGTTACGGATGCCCCCCGGCCTACGGGTGCGCCCCTGCCTACGGGTGTAGTCCGGCCTACGGTGGTTACGGCGGTTCCTGTTCCCCCGTTGGATACGGTGGATACGGTGGATACGGCGGTTCGTGCGCCCCCGTCGTGGGATACGGAGGAGCCTATTCTCCTGCTGGGGGCTATGGGGCTCCGTGTGCCCCGGTCGGAGGGTACGGGAACTGTTCGCCGGTCGGTGCCGGTGGGTACTACTCCGGCCCCGTTATCCCTCCCGTGATCAGCCAGCCGATCATGGGAACCCCGGCGGTCGGTGGCTACTACGGTAACCCGGGAAACTATGGGGGCCAGCCTGGCTACTATGGACAGGGATACGGCACGCCGGCGTACGGATACCCTGTCTACGGCGAATCCAACACGCAACCGGAACGGTCGCGAGCGACATCCAACCCCACCCGGGCAGTCTCCAAACTGACGGGCGACAATCCCCGCAATCCGTTTGCGGATTGATGTAGTGCGAGCAGGCTGTTAAACAAAAAAAGACCGGGACCGCTTTCGGGCCGTCCCGGTCCAGGCATGATTACTTGGCGTTAATTGGAATCGACCACAATTTGACACGGACGATCCGTTGAAGTCTCATCCTTTGTGTAAGATGCACCGAACAAAGACAGGGCCACCCATCAGATAAACGCCTGTGTGAGTTGACACTCCTACACAAAGTCGAGTCATCGCAGGGTCAGAGGACATTGCCGGCCGTCCCGGAATCGGTATCACTCGTCCTGTCCCGCCAATTGCCCAGGCGATCCAACCGGTTAGCTCTCTATGCCCCGACGATCGCCGCCGATGCCGCTGACGTGCCCTATCACCGCGAGAGATTCTTTGCCCTTGAGTAAAGCCGCGGTGCGGAAACTCACTCTTTATTCAGGGATTCTCGCCCTACGCGCCAGCCTTTGAACTTCGCCGAAGTCCTGCCCGCTGTCGCGTTCAGGTTTTGTCCGTCGAACTTCGGGGCGATTGCCCGCCGTATGCGGCGCGACTGGTTGGCATCCCATGCAAATATCGGCGGCCGCGCTTTGCCGCCTCTTGCGCCATCGATTCGGGAGAGCCGGCCACTCGCCGGAACCGTCCGTCGAAGCCCCGCAGCAATTCCATCCACCCCGCTTCTGGAATTCCCAAGCGTTCGAAGACCGGCGGCAGATTGCCGGGAATCGCTCCGCGCTTGTCGGCACGCCATTGCCGACCGCTCCATTCGAGCAGCTCCAGGTACGCCACGAACGACATCTCCAGACACCCCTTGTTCGACGC
>JAPLOC010000495.1:13077-18581 GCA_026692825.1 Planctomycetota bacterium
CGGCACCACGTCCTGTTCAATTTCTGCGGTGATTTCGAGCGGCACGAGCCAGGCCGCCCGATCCGGCTTCGCCGCTTCGAACGGCGTCTCGCTGGATTATGAAATTTCCGCACTCAATGATCTCGCATCAGCGTCCCCCACAAGCTGTCGCGAATCGTCATCGGCGGCAACCGTCGATTCACCCGACTCAACCGAGCCAACCGTTTCCCTTTCCCCGCTCGGGACGTTGACGGTCGCAAATCCGGGGGGCGTTGCTGGTTCCGTGGCGAATTCGGTGGGTTCGACGGCGGACGGAATGAGACCCGACTCGCGTGCCGCGACTATGCGCTCGTAGACCGACGTGAATTGGCTTTCTTCGGGACATTGCGCGATCTCGGCTCGGATCGGATTGAGATCGACGTAGACCATGCACGCCGCGATCGCCGCTTCATCTAGGAGACGGATCATTTCAAACCGCCCCTGCCAAAAACGACCCGAAACTTTGTCTTCGGCGTTCGCCATACGGGCGATTTGCTCGGTCAAAAATCGCATCATCCAAGAGAGACTCGACAAGCGCATCCGACGCTCGGCGGGCCGCTCTGGGCAATTGACGATCATCCCCAGATCCGCCGCGGTCGGTTCTGCAGGATTTCCGTTGGCGTCACAGCGTAACGGACAGAGCCGATACCAGCGCCGGGCGACTTCTTCGTCACTCCACCCTGCAACAAGATCGGGCCGATTGCGAACGACCACGTGAAAGTGATTGTCCATCACCGAAAACGCCAGGAACTCGCAGGCCATGATCCCGGCGAGTTCCTCCATCTGACCAACGAGCCATTCCTTGCGGTGATCGTACGACTGTCCGGTGTGGGGATCCTCCCCCATCAAACGTGCCCGACGGACGCAGCGGTTGATGCAGTGATAGACCCCGACCTCGGTCGGATCGAACAGCAGCTTTCGAGGGATTCGTGCCATGGGTTCATCCGATTCGCAAACCAGCTCGGCGAAGGTCCAGCCGTCAAGTCAACGCATGGACATCAGACAACACGAATACAATTAGCCACCACCTAGCGTGTAGTCAAGTGTTCATTCCCGACTTTTGGACTGTGATTCAAGAATCGCTATAACCCGAACATACAGAACCAGTCGCGGTTGACGCGACACTCACGCATGTATCCATGCGTGCGATTTTCTCTGGCCAACGGGAGCCGGCTGGTGGGTGGCCCCGGCCTTCACGGGTCGATCCGACATCGGGTGTCGTCGGCTACGGATTGACGGACAATACGTGGTTCGATGCTTCCGGCAACGTGATCAAGAGCCAGCCAGCGGGTTCCAGCGCGTTCACGAAGACGACGTACGATGGACTCGGCCGGACGCTCAACACCTACGTCGGTTATGACCTGTCGGACAGCACGTACATCGATGCCACGACGATCACGGGGGACTCGATCTTTCAGCAGACGGAGCAAACCTACGACGCCGCGAGCAACGTAATCCAAACGACCGCTCGTGCCCGGTATCACAGCGCGACCGGAACGGGTTCGCTCGGGTCGCCGTCGAGTACGCAACCCAAGGCACGTGTGACCTACGTCGCGCCGTATCCCGATGCACTGGGGCGGACGGTCGCCGTGGCGGACTATGGAACCAATGGTGGCACGGCGTTGTCCCGCTCCGGCACGATCCCGACCCGCAGCGACACCTGTCTCGTGACGTCGATGACGTTTGACGTAGCGGGCAACCAGGCGACGACGACCGATCCGGCGGGATTGGTCGTGCAGATGACGTTCGATGCCCTGGGGCGCGAAACGCAGCAAGTGAAAAATCCCGTCACATCGAGCAGTTCCTCCAGCAGCAGTTCATCGAATACCTGCGGCGCGTCGGACGACACGAATGTCACGGTGCAGACGAGTTACACCGCCGACGGTCAGATCGCGACGATCACGGCGGTCAATTCGAACACTGGCAATCAGATCACGCAGTACGTCTACGGCACGACGCTGTCGGATTCGGCGATCGCCACCAGCAACCTGAAGCGATCCGAGGTCTACCCCGACTCGGTCGATTCGGATGACTCCATTAAGTTCACGTACAACCGCCAGGGCAAGGTGACGACGAAGACCGATCAGAACGGAACTGTACACAGTTACGATTTTGACAAACTGGGCCGCGGAACCGAAGGCCGTGTCACGACCCTGGCTTCGGGGGTTGACGGTGCCGTCCTTCGCATCGAGAAGACGTTTGAAGTGCGAGGCATGGTTCAACACATCACCAGCTACGACAATGCGACCGTTGGATCGGGCGCTATCGTCAACGACGTCCTCTTCGCGTACAATAGCTTTGGTCAGGTGACCGCCGACTATCAGTCCCACTCTGGGGCCGTGAACGTGGCCAGCACTCCGAAAGTTCAGTACGCATACTTGTCGGGATCGGCGAATTCCATTCGGCCGACGTCGATGACGTATCCCAATGGACGCGTCCTGACCTACAGCAATGGGACGGCGGGCGGGGCCAATGACGCTCTCTCTCGAATCTCGGCCCTGGTCGATAACGACGGTACGACTCAACTGGCGGCGTATCAGTACTTGGGACTCGGGGCGTTTGTCGAAGTCGACTACACCCAGCCGGACGTCAAATACACGCTGATTGATCTGTCGAGTACGAACGATCCTGACACCGGCGACATCTACAGCGGTCTCGACCGGTTCAGCCGGGTGAAGGACTGCCGCTGGTACAACTACGGAACCAGCACCGACGCCGTGCGGATCAAGCACGGGTACGATCGCGCTGGGAACCGTCTGTACCGTGAAGATCCTGTGGCGGCCAGTTACGGCAAGGCGTTTGACGAACTGTACGCCTACGACGCAACGAATCGGCTGCGAGATATGCAGCGTGGGACGCTGAACGGTTCGAAGACCGCGATCACCGGCGGGACGAAGACATTCGAGCAGTGCTGGACGTTGGATGCGACTGGCAACTGGCAGGGGTTTCGGGAAGATTCGGATGGGAATAGTTCATGGGATCTCGTGCAGGCTCGTTCCGACAACAAGGTCAACGAGATCACCGGGGTGACGAACGCCGTGGGATCGGCATGGGTTGGACCGGCGTACAACCGGGCCGGCAACATGACGACCGTGCCGCAACCGGCCGATCCAACCAAGGGGTACACTGCAACGTACGACGCCTGGAACCGGTTCGTCAAACTGGTTGATGCCAGCAACAGCCAGACCGTCCAGGAAAACGCCTACGATGGACGGATGTTCCGAACTGTCCGCAAGTCATACACGGGCGGCGTATTGTCGGAGACCCGACATTACCTTTACACTACCGCCTGGCAAGTGGCCGAGGAACGGACCGGGACCTCGACGAGCGCCGAGCGGCAGCTCGTCTGGGGGCTGCGGTACATTGATGATCTAATCCTCCGTGATCGTGACGACACTGGTACTGGAACGCTTCATGAGCGACTGAATGCGTTGCAGGATGCAAATTGGAATGTTGTTGCCATTGCCTATTCGGCGGGGGCAGTCCAGGAACGCTATGCCTATTCGGCCTACGGGGCAGTTAGACTCTTGTCTTCGACGTACAACCCGTCGCCGACTTCAATAATTCGGTGGGGTTCTTTGTACTGTGGATATGCCTTTGACCTCGACACCAGTTTGGCAATTGTTAGATACCGGTTTTTTTCGACTGGCGTCGGCTGGTTAATGAGAGATCCGGTCCTCACAAAGAAAACTGGCTCGCTCTTCGAATATGCGATGTCACTTCCATTGTCGAGAACGGATCCAAGTGGCCTCGATCCTACTATCATTCCGCCATACACTCCAACGCGACAACCGAAGCCGAAACCGAGGGGTTTGTCACTGCCTTCGGTTGAGGACTTTGCAAAATCGCAGTGTAAGGCCGATTGCATTGGGGCAGCCTGTGCGAAACTCTTTCAGCAGGGAGAAATTGGCAGGATTGCGCACGCGGCGGCAGATTTTGGACAACGAGTCGCAGATTCATTCGAAGCCGATGAGTCTACCAACATAAATATCAGTATTCGCCATTGTGTAGCGGCAGCACGCCTTGCACGTGAATTGGGATGTCGATGTTCTAAGTGCCTGGGACACGCTCGGGAGCAACTCCAATATTATGAGCACCTTTCAGGACACGCGGGAAACACGTTGGGACAGGCACGACGTGGGGACTACCGAAATCGAATCGGCCGGAAGGTCTTGGGGTGCTGGGGAGTTGATTATGATTTGGATTGCATACCAATTGGCAAGGGTTGTGTCCCGTTAAGACTGGACAGTACGACTGACGAACAAATCATTCAGGGCTGCAAAGCGGCCTGGGACAACGGTTTACTGGACCCTACGGACAAGGATTCGGAATGGCCAAAAATGAATGAGAATGTAAACGACTGGCTATCATAGATATTGCAATGAGTACACATTTTCCCGCGACAAGGCGAGATAACAGATCTCCGTGCTCCGTAACGGCCGACACTTCAAAACCACTTGCTGCAGTGCTTTTCACAATCCGCATTGCACTTGAGGCTTGGGATCTTGTGTCGCGAGTTCGTATCACTGCTCATTTAGAATGGGCTCGGACCTAGCCAACATGAAAATCAGAATTCGACAATTGACAACTATGATAATTATCGTCAGCATGCTAGGCTTCGCCTGGCGGATCCATAAATACTATGAGAAACGCGAAGATGACGCGCGATGCAGTACCTGCCAATTGCGGCTTAGATCAATTCACCGTGCAATCTCGCGATTTCGCCGGATCCATGGACACATGCCGTCCGCGTTTGTTGTTGATGAAAACGGTAAGCCACTCAACAGTTGGCGTACTATTATTGCAGACTATTGGATATATGGGTTTGAAGACGCTGGCTTCTCATTTGAGAAAAGCTGGGATGATGATGCAAACGCAATGTCAAGGATCGCCAAATCTCCTGCTCCAGATCAACTGCGCTGTCCAAATTCGACCGATCGCTTTCAAACTACCTATCTAGCCGTGGTTGGACAAGATACTATGTGGCCGACTGCTTCTCCATTGATACCAGCGGACGATGGCACAGATGATGACAAGATCCTAGTTATTGAAGTTGTCAATTCTGATGTTTTGTGGATTGAACCACGCGATCTTACACTCGAACAGGCGATTGAATGCATCGAACACAATCGGGGCCCCTGTATTGGAAGTCAACACCGTTGTGGAATCAATTACCTAACGGTGGGGGGTGATGTACGGACATTGCGACATGACATTGATCGAGAATCGCTTCGGAGGCTTCTCGTTCGTGAGCATACCCCAAACACACCTTAGAGGCCCTAACAAAACCTGGGTTTTGAGAATCAGAGCGTCAGTCAGTCAAAATCCGCCAGCAGATCACAGCCGCGGCGAGCGAGTTCCAGGCATGGTAGATGTAGTCTCGACGATCGAATCGCACCCTCAGTCGGCGTGTCTAGAGTGTGTTTGGGGAGCGCTTACTTCTGGAATGCATCACGGCTGCATTGGTCGTAAATTCAGGCGGAACC
>JAPLOC010000496.1 GCA_026692825.1 Planctomycetota bacterium
GTCGCGCCCGACGGCGCAGCTGGCGGATAGGTCGGCTCAACGTGACAATGTTACGGCCCCACAAACTGGTATCGATACCGATACCACACCGGATGCACCTCAAAGCGGGTCATCACCTGCTTCTCAGGTTCCAGAAACTGTTGCGTCGCGATCTCCGACGTGTGGACGAGATGCGAGTCGCTCGCGGTCACTTGCAGACAGCGCGGGGCGAGGGCCTGGAATTCCACCGCGGTCACGTCGGCACCGATCTCGTCGACGCAACCATTCTCCGCCGCCCAGATCGCGCCGGCCGCCTTGAGCGAGAGTGGCGGTCGCTCGTCGGTCACCAGCAGGTCCGATTTCAACAGCGCGACAGTGGCCGGCGGCATCCGGTTGAGTTGCAGGCTCGCGAAACAGCCCCCTTGCAGACGGCTGTAGGTAGACTGATTCGACGCGCGGCTGCCGTCGATCTGAACCAGCACCACCTTCTTGTTGATCATCTGTGGGGCGACCACCTGCATCAAACGATCCGCCGGGTCGAACAGACTGCCGGGCTTTTGCACGTTGGAGAAGAGCCCACGCAACGGTTGCACCCGCTGTGAGGCCGCCGAGTACGTCTCGACCAGATTCGTGAACTCCTTACGCCGCGATTTCGCGTACGCCGTCGCCGCACGCTCGCGCCAAGTCAAGATTCCTTCGGTCGCTTGCTCATAGCCGTCGACCTCGACTCGCAGTTGCGGCGACTTTTCCAACAGGGGATCCAGCCCGGCACGCAATATGTCGTGCAGTTTGTCATCGAACGACCGGGCGACAATCGGGGCGATCGCAGTGACGTGCGCCAGATAGAGCGGTCGTGCTTCGGCTTCATTGATTCGCTCGGCATCCGCAGCAACGACCTCAGCGATCAGATTTCCAATCTGTGTTCGGAACGCTTCGTATTCCTGTTCAACGCTCGCGTCACGCGATTTTTTCAGGTACCAGTAGTTCACCTCGTACCGGATCACTTCCCGCTGCAATTCGGACCAGTGATCGAGAGCGGCCGTAATCAACTGCGGGCCGGTACACGACTTTCCCAGGTAATTGGTCTCAGGAGTCGCTTTCAGCGACTGTGCCGCGCGTTGCAGTGCGATCGATTCCTGTTTGAGATTCGGCTTCTTGTCGCCGAGCGCTTCCTTGAGTGACGCTTCATTCTGGTCGGTGTGAAGTCGCTGCACCTTGTCGCCGATTTCGCGTCGGGCTTCGCCAAACCGACCCATCACGCCCCCCCAGACGGCATCATCGAGCCAGAGTTTTCCCGCTTCGAGGAAGTCCTGTTCATCGTTCAATGTCTGGTCGGCCTCATCCAACTTCCCCTGTTTGGCGAGTGAACGGACCTTGGTGAGAACTTTTTCGCGTTTCCTCGCCTCGGAAATATAGTCGCGCGCCAATTTCGCCTGGAACGACTGGAAATCGGACTCCGATTTGATTTGCTGCGACATCTCCTTCAATTTCGTATGGTGGTTCATCACCCGCAAGTGCATGTCGACCCCCGCCGGCTCCCGCAATTCACTCAGCCGAATCGCCACCCGGTCGATCTGCACATACAGCCGATACGCGGCGTTCACCGCTTGGACGTCTCCCACCGTCAGCTTTTGTCTCGAAGTCAGACTCTCCATCTGTTTGTCGAGGTCGCCGTACTTGTCGGTTATCTTACCGATCCAGGCGGTATTCAGTTCCGCCTCGCGCACTTCCAGCGGTCGCGATGGTTCGGTATCGGTGGGGCCGGCGACGCAAAACGGACCCCCGAATGCGATCACAATCAGGGCCAGTGGCCACACCCGTCGCGAAAACACGCGCGTCACGTCAATCGACTTTCCGAGAAGGTTGCGAATCAAAATTCTTCTGCTTTCTGAGCGGGTTGGCGGACGCGTCGTTTGATCGACTCTCTCGTCCCGGCGACAAACGCCCCGGACAGCGGAATGCGACGTGTCCCCTCGCTCGACGTCAGTTGCGATTCGAAGATCTCTCCTTCAACGCTCTCTTCTGTCATGGTGTTGAACTGAACTTCGACTCCCGCCGCAGGGGAATGAAAGACCGGTCCCTCGGCGCTGGGCTGGTAGAAGAGCCGCCCTTTCACCGAATGTCCAACCAGTTCCTGCGCCTCGTCGGCGGACAACTCCGCTTGAAAGAAAATTGCGGGAAACTCCATGGCTTCCGAATGGCGTGCGCTCGTCAGGACGATTCGAGTCGGCTGGCCTTCCGCTCCCGGAAACCGACGCAGGAAGAAGGGCGAGATCGGCCCCGAGCTGCCTCCTTCGAGTTGCACGCCGGTCTGACCTTCCGGCAGTGTCACCGCTCCCCCCGCAGCGGCTCGCCCTGGCCGCGCCTTGGCGGGCTTGGCAGCCTGATTGATGACAGGAGCCGCCGGCGGAGCGGCCGGTCGCGGATCGGGATCCTGCGGGCGGGAGAGCCCCTTGCGTTTGGCACCTCCACCGGGGCCACCTCCCCCGCAGCCAATGAGCAGACAACAAAGGATCGCGATCAACGACCGGTTCGCCGACCGTCCCCACGAACCCGCGTTCAGCGCGAGCGCCGATTCAGCCGGGCATTCGTTTCGGGAGAAATCGTTCATCACGTCAATTCGCCTTGGGAAGCAGGTTTGGCAACTGGCTGCCGTCCAACAGCTTCCAGGCGCACATTTCGTTGTTGGATTGACCGCAGGCGACCGCGAACTGGCCCGCGGCGTCGATTGCTACGCAGTCGACCTGTTCGAGCGTCGTTTTCACGCCGTGACGTTCGATCCGCGCTTCCAGCGAGCGAATCGATTTTGTGTCGAGGTCGAGTATATCCACTCCACTGGCTTTCGCCGCAAGCAACAAGCCCCCCTTCGCATTAAAAGTTAACATTTGTATCGCGCCTCCCGGAACTTGGAATTCATTCAGCCGCCGTCGATGCGCCAGGTCCCAAGTGCGAACCTCTCCGCCCCCTTCCGCAGCCGCCAACTGTCTTCCATCGGGGCTGAATCGGACCGCGACCACGGCGGTGCCGAACGCGGGAATGTTCGCCACCTTCTTTTGAGAGCCAACTTCCAGAACCGTGATTTGGCCAAGCCGCGAACCGTAGGCGACGCGCGTCAACTTCCCGTCGGCCGCGAACGCGTTGACGGCGTCGTTCCCCTCCACAACAGCGCGCCATTCGGCCCCTTTGGCGGCGACGTTCCATAACAGGATCTGTCGATCGCTCCCGGCGGAACAGAGTTTTTGACCATCCTCGTTGAATTGCAACATCCGCACCGACCCGCGATGACCTTTAAGAACTCCGATCTCGGTCCCCGTTTGAAGGTTCACGAGGTGAATCGCCGCGTCGCCGCCGGCGACTGCGGCCAGATCGCCCTGCGGACTCAGCGCGAGACCGGTCGCACCGCTGGCGATGCGACAAATCTCGCGCAATCGCTGCGACTTGCCAACTTCCCACAATTCCAACATGCCGGAACTGGTGACACAAATCGCCGAAGTTCCCTTGGAAAACTCGACCCCCACGACCGTACCGCGCGTTCGGGCGGCCGTATCTTGAGTGACCGGGGCACGGCGACCAACGGGAGGCGTGCCGGTCGGCCAGAATATGTACCCGACGACAAACACCAGGAGGAGTGCGGGCACCGCGATCTGTATGCGGCGATCCTGTGCCAGTTCCAATAACCGCGACATTCCGATGTTTCGGCCGGCAACAGAGGTCGAAGTCGGACTGGGGGCGGTGATCTCGGCAGTTTTTTTGGCGTCCTTCAGGCGGTCCTGTCGTATCTGAGCTTTCGCAATCAGGTCCCGCGCGTGCGATCCCGAAAACTGCTCCAACGCGCGGGCGACGCCCCGCAGCACGAAGGGATCGGCGTCGTTCAGCATCTCTTCGAGCGCTTTGAGTGCCCGGGGTTCACCACTGTTTCCCAGTCCAATGGCGGCGTGATACCGGACCTCGGGGGTGGCGTCGCCGCGCAACTGGATCAATTGCTCCAGGGCGGCCGGCGATCGGATTTGCGCGATCGCGACGCATGCCCGACAGCGCGTGGCGCTATCGAGCCGCAACAGGAATTGCAGGATCGGAAGTCCGGTCGGATCTCCAATCTGACCGAGAGACCGAATACCCGCCAATCGGGTTTCGGCGACATGCTCCAGTTCGAGAAACCGGGAGAGCGCAGGGACGGCGACGGGATCCCCCAAGGCTCCCAAAGCTTCGGCACACGCCTTGCGCACCCCCTGGTAATCGTCGTTGAGGGCTGCGGCCAAAGGGAGGGCCGCTTTCGGGTCTCCCTGCATTCCCAATGCTTCTGCGGCCTCTTGTCGGACGGCCGGCGCGGGGTCGTGCAATGCGTTGATCAAGGGGCGGACGGCGGCGGGGGTTTCGATTTGCCCCAGCGCTTCGGCGGCCCGTCGGCGAACGTCTTCGTCCGAGTCGTCGAGCAGCTTCGTCAGGGACGACACCGTCCGGGCGGAACCGATTTTTCCCAGTCCGGACGCAGCCAGTCCGCGAAATTGCGAAACGGGGTGGCTCAAAAATTTGGAAATCGCGTCCACGCAATCCGAATTCGCCAGTCGCGTGAGAGCCCCCAGACTCGCCAGAACGATGTCGGAATTCGGATCGGAGAGCAGAGCCAAGAGTGGTCCCACAGCCAGGGGATCGCCAATCGCCCCCAAAGCCTCTGCGATATTTGCCTTCAACGGACCTTCGGCCGTCTTGAACAGCTTCAACAGAGGTTTGACGGCCGACTTGTCGGCCAGTTTGCCGAGAATTGAAACGGAAATCAGACAGATCGGCAGGGGAGAATCGACCAGCGATTGCAGCAGATGCGGAATCGCGGGCGTTCCCAACCGTGTGATCGTGTCGACCAGGATTGTCCGAAAACGGGGTTGAGCGTCAGCGAGTGTCAGTAGCGAAGGAATCGCCTGTAACGCGCCGATATTCCCCAGTGCCAGCCCGGCGGCGCGGCGGACATCGGCATTAGGATCGGTCGCGACGAGTTCTTTCAGGCGATCGGTCGCGTCAGTCGCCTGGAGTTTGCCCAGCCCATGCGCCGCAGACTCCCGAACGATGACCCATTCATCAGAAAGCAATTGGATTAAGAGCGGAACGACCCGGAGATCTTTGGAATCGACCGCGTCACGAATCGCGGCCCGACGCGACTCGGCGTCTTTCGGACTGCGTTCACGGCTCGTCGCGTTCAATCGGCGACGGAGTTGAAAGAATTGCCAGAAGGAGAGAGTTTGCCGCAACTCGATGGAACGAATTGTCGCCACAGCGGCACTCGCGTTTCCGATGGAGGCCCCGGATTCCTTGACCGCCGTCGTTTCTCCGCCGACGCTGGTTTTGCGAGCCGTCGCGCCCGGCCTGGGGATACCACGATTCGGGGGGGGAGTAGGCCGATTTGCCACCGGGGTCGACGGAGGGCCACCGGCGGGCTGGGGAGATTTGTCATCCATGGTGGGATTGAATCCGGCAGCGGGGGAGCATGATGTGGAGATCAATGCGTCAGGTCGCGGGATTCAGCGGGGTCGCGTCGGACCAAACCCAAAACAGGTTTGATCCGACGCGAGTGTCCGCAGCAGAATTTTAACCGGGTGGCCAGTCGATTTGTCGACCGGCCAGTCCGGAATCACTTCGTACGAGACTACTCAAACTTTTCTTTGACCAGCTTGGTCTGGTTCAGAACAGCACCGGTGTAAATCTGGAAGCTGTCGATTTCGCAGACGCCGTCGGTGTAACCGACCGAGTCAGACAGGACCGACTTGTTGCCGGTGACGGGGAAGCCGGGGTTGAAGAACTGGTCGCCATTCGTGTCGATCAATTCCTTCACGCTGCCGTCAGCCATCAGCATCTGGCAGGTCGTGCCGTGAACGGCGAAGAAGTCGCGGTAGTCTTGCAGGTACAGCTTGGTACCGAGCGAGTTCGATTCGGTGTTCGCGAAGGAGATTTCGGTGTTGTTACCGACACCCACTTCAACACCGCGGGCCGGATAACGCTGGGGGATCAGCGTGCGAACGGGAATCTGAGCCTTCACGAGCTTCAGCAGGCCCGAATCCCAGTAGGCGGGACCGTCGCTGAACGATTCGCAGAGCTGCGAGCCGGCGATCAGGCCAGTGTCGACGGTAACGCCGTCCGGAGTGATCAGGGACAGGCCCAGAATCGCTTCGTTGACGTCGCCCGAGGCCGCATCGCCCAGCAGGGGGATGTTCGAGGTCGGGGGATCGGCCTGTTCGCAGGCGCGACGGGTCAGGGGGCCTTGCGAATTCCGGAAGTCCTTCATGTCGGTCGCGGCGTTGAGCTGGGGAGCGGTCAACAACACGTTGGGGGGACTGCCAGCCGAACCGGAGTCAATGTACACCGGGCCGGTACGAACCATGAACCAGCTCGAAGCGTAGTTGCTGTTGTAGCCCGCGCGAACGAAGTTCGCGATCTGGGCGGCACGAGCCGTTGTGTTGAGCGCCGTGGCGGCACCGGCCTGATCAGGCCAGCCCAGGCCGCACTTGCCCTTGCCGGTCCGCTCCAGCGGAGCGGCGGCGGAGTTGGAAGTGTCTTTCACAACCAAGTCGTTGATTTTTTCCAAACCCTTGATCGGGTTTGAAGGACAGCGCATTTCGTTGGGCAGACCAGCCTTCACCTTGATCATGTCGGCGACCCAGCCATAGGTGTCGGGGCAGCCGTCACGGTTGAAGTCGTACGCACCGGTACACAGGCGGTCGCTGGGGTCACCCGAAGCGAACAGGTGCAGCGCGATGCCAATCTGACGCAGATTGTTTTTGCACTGCGCCTTACGGGCCGCTTCACGAGCCGCGTTGACGGCGGGAAGCAGCAGGGCGATCAGAATGCCGATGATGGCGATCACCACCAGCAGTTCGATCAACGTGAATCCACCACGGGAATTACGAACCGGGTTGGCTCGCAGGTTAACGGACCTCATCAAACTCTCCTTCGAACAAGATGCACTTCGGCGGAACCAATATCCGCCAACAATTCAAACCACAGACTGCATGCGTGATGGCTGGCCCAGTCGGCACATCCGTGTTGACTGAACCGATGGACAAACAGCGCTCTGGCTGTTGTTGTGAACGAACCCCACGAGACGACCACCAAGGGCCACCCATCAGAATTCGCCGCACCCCGCGAAACGCCGGCAAACGGCATTCACTTGACACGACGATTACTAATGAATCAACCATTGATAGGTCATGTATCGCAACACCCCAAGTCACCGCTGCGGTGCGATTGGGATGCCCTCGAAACGCCCGGGAAGATTGAGATCACCCGGGAATGCGACTGATTCTAAACTCCTGCCGTGCGAAGTCTATCCGCAGGTAGTGAAGAGTTGTTGAAGAATGTGTGAAGAGCGCGCTCAGTCAATGCAGACGACGTATCCGCAGCCCTCTTTCTCTGAAAGTGCAGGGATCGACGATCGAGTGGTCGCGAATGTTGCATGATCTGGAAGCGTTGCAATGCACTGAAGTCGAGTGCGAGCAGCAGCGATTTCTCCTGCGCTGTGACCTCCGAGGCGACTGTGCCGCAGCCTTCCGCGCCGTTGGCGCTGCCATTCCCCCCAGTGTCCAGAAGGAGACCCCGTAGCCGACCCGCCGACCGTCGCCAGACGAATTGGACGCCGCACGGTCCCTGCGGAGAAGTGACCCTCGAGTCGAA
>JAPLOC010000497.1 GCA_026692825.1 Planctomycetota bacterium
ACCACCCACGGCATGGTGACACATTGGGGCAACAACCCCGTCGAAGGACGCAATTTCGCCAGTGCCGAGCCGATTTGTGGCGAATCTTTCCGCGACGGAGGGACCGCGTCGGACTTCACTTGGGGCGCATGCCGACCGGTGAGGATGTGATGCACACTGGAAAGGTGAGCCGGGTCGTCGTGCGTGACGGAACGGACGATCGACAATCGTTCCGCATGCTTCGCGAGTCGCGAGAAGTGTTCGGAAACCTGGATTCCGGGGACCGTGGTGGCGATCGGAGCGAATTCGCCGCGGACTTCGGCCGGGGCATTGGGCTTAAGATCCCAGGTGTCGAGGTGGGACGGCCCGCCCCACATGAACATCAGAATACACGCCTTCGCCTTACCAAATCCTGCACCGTCGGACCATTGTTCGAGTGGGTTCGGGAACGCGTGCAGCGGCTGGCCGGAAATCAGACCGGCGGCGGTCACCCCCAACGCGCCGAGTGAACCATATTGCAGCAGCGACCGACGGTTGAACCGTCGTGCGAGTCGCTGAAACTCGTGGCAGGCGAGGTCGTGCATCGGGAGGGGCCTTGGGGGCGGGGGGCGTTTCCCTTTGGATCGAGAATCCAATAAGGAAGACGCCAAGGGGGGTGTACATCATTGTATGCCGACTGGTGGTGACAACTCAATCGCGTCTCGTCACAATGTGAATGACAACGACCCGAACGAAAGAACGGAAAGGAGGCGGTGCCGTGGCGTCGACTGTGTTTGATGTTTCGCAAGTTACCCCGACAACAAACCCCCTGCCCGAGGTTCCTGTCAAAGAGGCAATCGAATACCTGTTGAATCCCCCTGGGTCGCCAATTGCGCAGTTATTCTCTCGGCACCGAACGCAGTCGGAAAAATCAACCAGTGAGACGAAAAAGCCCATTGAAGCGTGTTCGCGCTACCATGGCCGGATGGTTGCTCATGTCGATCTTCATCCGGTCATCGGTGCCGCACAATTCGCTTTTCATTCCCATCGTCCCCTGGTACTCAGCCCCGACATCGTCTGGTTGATGATCGCCCAGGGATTCGCCAGTCATGTCAATGCGAATGCCGAAACGCTGCGTCCACAATTGGTCAAACACAGCGGAAAGTGCAAAATCAAGGTCGAACGAAATGATTTCGTAAAGGGCTCTCCCGAAAATCCCTGGACGGAAGTTTTTGACGAATTTGCCGGTCAAATTCGCGAACATGTCGGGGAAACAACCCACGAACTTTTGCTGCCGACGTTTTCGACCACCGGAGTGGTCGAACGGGCGGCGGCGCAGCTCGCGATCTTGGAGGCTTTGGCCCCCTTTTTTGAATATGAATTCCATACCATGTGTGGAATCCCGCAAATCGTGCTGGAAGGGACGGCTGACGACTGGGATCGGTTGGCCGAACGTACCCAGAATCTCGGACAATTTGGCCTGTCCTGGTGGACGGATTCGCTAGCGCCGATCCTGGGCGAATTCTGCGCGGCCGTTCGTGGCCAAGTGAATTGTCGATTCTGGCAATCCCTCTACAAACGCGACGATGAAAGCGGCGGACCGTACGTGACTGGCTGGATCACATCGTTTTTTCCTTATCTCAAACACCACCAGACGGGACAGCCCACAATCAAAAACTACAACCTTTCAAGATACAGTGCATCTAGTTCGGCACCAGCCGATGCAACGGAACCGTCGACGCCTCAGGACCTGCCGTGGGAAATCGGTGGCCCCATGGATCGGTTGCCAAAGAGTGTCCTCGTGGAAATGGCGTTAAGGCGTATTTCCCTGGCAAAAAAAGAGACTCGCGAATTCGGTGGACGTTGTAGGGTCTCCGATTTCCCCAGCGGGGTGTCCCGGGTACCGTTGCAATGGATGTACTATGGCAGCACATTCCCAATGGAAATGCTGGGAGGTTTCGTTGGAATCTCGCAAGAGCCAGAATCGCTGCGGTTGCGGCCGGAAATCGGATGGGCGATCCGGGAATCGACGATTGATTGATGCCACATCAACAGTGATGTGCCGAACGGACTGCTCGAATGAGTACCAGCAAATTTCATCTATCCCTCACGAGCGAATCCGGCGTAGAATGATCTGGACGACCAACCGGTCCGCATGTCGCCAAGATCGTGCCGGACCTTGCCCTCACTGAAACCCGCATGGCCTCCCAGGTTCTGACACTGCTACTTGCGATGACGCAGTTCCTTTCGTGGAACGCGGCACCCTTGTATTTGTGTGTGTCGGAGAGTGGTTTGGTCCGCCTGGATGGTGGGCCTGCCGGTTGTGGTGGATGTGGCCCGACGTCTGTCGGGGAAGGCGCGAAGCCGACCTGTGATCACGACCACGAGGGCGGGTGTCAACACGCGCATTCTGGTCACCCGCATTCTAAGGGTCGGCGTTCCAGTGACCGTGATCACTGGTCGGAGACGTTGGGGAGGGAATCGGGCACGCCGTGTGAATGCGCACATTGGCCGTTACTGGCACAGCAGGACGACCTGGTTCGCCCCGCCGGCCTGACCGTTGTGACTCCCACCGCGATGAACGCGGCCTGGATCGCTCGCACGGAACACATCCCCGGGCTGGGGACAGGGTCGCGTGGTATCGGGTTACGTGGGCGAAGTGGCGATCCGCCGATTCATTGGACGACATGGCAGACGATCGTCCTGCGCTGTTAGTCGTCGGCTGACAAGCCGCCTCTGCGACGCGAACGCCGCATTGCGCTCTCCGATACGGGAGAGCATTACGGGTTCGCTCTCCTCCCTTGGAACCGTCGGCAATCGGGCGTGCGCTCGCTCGTTCGCCCGTTTGGGTCCGTTGGGATCACGCCATCTCCGCCATGCATCAGGACTCCGTCATGTCCAGCCCCGCGACACCTGCACCACCAGTCCTCACTGGGGAGCGCGATTCCGCGTCAGCGTCGCTTTGGCCCAAGTCTCCGCGACTTCCCTTCACTCAACGGGTACTCCAATCGTTGCCCGCCCTCCTGGTGCTGGCAACGCTGTTCGGTGTCCTCGCCTGGGGGCAGCGGCATCATTGGAGAATCCCCAAATTCTCCGCCTGGATCGGGGAACCGACCAGCGACGTCGACGACTGGTGCGCGGAACACAGCGTGCCCGAATCGATCTGTGTGGTCTGCGATGAAGACGCCCATCGATCGAAAGGGTACGGCTGGTGTCGCGTTCATGGAATCACCGAATGCCCATACGAACATCCCGATGTCCCCCAACTGGAGGAACCGTTGGCGGTCGCTCCCGATCGAATCGAACAGATCGACGCGGCGCTGCGTTTGCGCCCCCGGCCGGCGAACAACAGCCGGTGCAAGACCCACGAGCGGCAGATTCAGGTCGCCACGCCTGAGACCCTGACCAAACTCGGCGTTTCAACCGAGCCGGCGGCGGCGGTCTCCATCGTGGAGTCAATTGAGGTCACGGGAGAGGTGACCTTCAATCAAAACCACACCGCACACCTTTCGAGCCGGGTGCCTGGCGTGATCTGGCAGGTTCAACGACAAATCGGCGAGGCGGTCAAACCCGGAGATGTGCTGTTGCTGGTCGACGCCGGCGACGTGGGGGCCGCGAAGAGCGAGTTTCTCAAGTCGCTGGGGGAGACCGGCCTGAAGCGGCGAGTCCACGACCGACTCGCGGCTCTCGCGGGTAAAGGTTCCATTCCGGGTCGACAGGTCCAGGAAGCGGAGGCTGCCGTTCAAGAGTCGGAGATTCGCTTGCTCGCCGCGCGGGAAGCGCTGGTCAATCTTGGTCTGCCGATCGCGTTAGAAACATTCGAGAAACTGACGATCGACGAAGCATCGCGACAGCTTCGGTTTCTGGGCATTCCGCACGAGTTGATCTCCGCGCTGGAAACACAGGGTGCGAGTTCCAGTCTGATTCCGGTGCGATCGCCGATCGAAGGGGTGTTGGTGGAACATCACGCCGTCGTGGGTGAGGTGGTCGATACCACAACGCGACTTTGCACCGTCGCCGACCGGAGCCAATTGTGGGTGACGGTCGACGTTCCCCAGCATGAAGCCCGATTCGTGAAACCAGGGCAAAAGCTGCTGTTTCACTCCGACGGGGGCGAAGGGGATTTCACGGGATCGATTGACTGGATCGCGGATTCCATCGATCCGGACACCCGGATGTTGAAAGTGCGGGCTGAGGTCCGCAACGACGCGCGACAAGTGAAAGCCAAGTCGTTCGGCGCGGGCCGGATTGTGCTGCGCGAGGATTCCCAGGCGGTCGTCGTGCCGAACGAGGCGGTTCACTCGGAAGGGTGCTGCACCATTGTCTTCGTGCGGCATCGCGACTTTCTCAAACCCGATTCCCCCCGACTGTTCGAGATCCGAAAAGTTCGTACCGGGGTAAGGACGGCGACTCACACCGAATTGATCGCGGGGCTGTTGCCGGGGGAGGTCATTGCCACACAGGGGAGCGAAGCGCTCCGTGTCGAATTGCTCAAAGGCAACCTGGGTGACGGTTGCGGGTGCGCCCACTGATGAATCTCGCTACTACAACGTCAACAATTGAAAAGTCACCCGGTTCGTCGCTGGTTCGTCGGGGACTGTCGGCGTTTTCCACGGCGCTGGTTTGGATTTCCCTCGGCGGATTCGCCTGGTGGGGGCATCTCACCGACTGGAAGTTTTCGCCGACGTCGTCGAATCGGTCCATGAGTGCCGATCCGTCCGACTGGTGTGGAGACCACGGTGTCCCAAAGTCGATTTGCGTAAACTGCCAGAATCCGCAGGAAACGTTCATTCAATTCGCGAGTGTCGAGGCCTTCGAAAAATCGGGAATCGAGATCGACGTTGTCGCGCAGCAGGAGGTCACCGAGAGTTTGCTTGTCCCGGGGGAAGTCTCGTTCGACCCGTCACGAACCGCGCACCAGCCGGGTATCGGGGACGACTTGGCGTGTCCGCAAACATCTGGGTGACCGGGTCGAAGCGGGGGACGTACTCCTCCTGGTCGACGCCCACGATGTTGGGAAGGCGAAGAGCGAATTCGTTCAGGCGATCTCCAGCGTGCGACTCAAGCAGGGGTTGGTCGACCGACTTGCGCCGCTCGCCGAGACGGGCGCGGCCCCCGCCCGACAGATCATCGAAGCCGAGGCGGCGTTGCGCGCGGCCGAGCTGCGCCAACTGGCGGCGCAGGAGACGCTGTCCAACCTGGGGTTTCGAATTCGTGGCGAGCAATTCGCTCAGACTCCCGTCAACGACATCTTGAAGGAGTTGAAATTCCTGGGAATCCCCACCGGGGAAGTGACGGACATCGACCAGGAAACGGCGAGTTCCAACTTGATCCCCGTGCGATCCCCGATCGCGGGAATCGTGGTCGCCGCCGACGCGGTGGTGGGGGAAGTGGTGGGAGCGACGTCACCTTTGTTTACAGTCGCCGACCGGAACCGACTGTGGGTGACACTCGAAGTCCCCCAGAAAGAGATTCGCAAAATCCAGATGGGTCAGAAAATCCGTTTTCGTCCCGACGGTGTGGAGAAAGAACTGAACGGGGTGGTGCAGTGGATCGCTGACACAGTGGACGAACGCACGCGCACCTTGCGGGTGCGTGCCGAGGTCGAAAACAATTCGCTGCAGATCAAAGCGGGAGCGTTTGGCACCGGACAGATTGTACTGAGGGAAACCGCCGATGCGGTTGTTGTCCCGCAGTCGGCGATCCACGGACGTGGTGATTCACAATTCGTGTTTGTGCGAAACCCCGATTTCCTCAAAGCGGGTGGACTGAAGACCTTCGCCGTCCGACCGATTCAGGTCGGAGTCTCCACAACAGGCGGCGTGCAGGTCGTGAAGGGACTGGCGGCGGACGAGGTGATCGCCACGACCGGCAGTGAGTCGCTGAGATCGCGATTGAGCCAGCAACTGCCCAAACGTCGGGCAAAGCCATTGTCGCCATCCAGTTAACGGGTTGCCTGCCGTCTCAAGCTGGACTCGAACTGCAAGGGTTTGAGTTCGGCATCCGTCTCCCCGATCGCTGTGTTTGCCCACGTCACAGGTCCACATGCTCAACTGGCTGATTGAAGCGTCTCTCAAGCATCGCGCGATGGTGATTTTCATCACCCTCGCAGTGGCGGTGTTCGGCTTTCTTTCGCTCAAGCGGCTGGACATTGACGCCTTCCCCGACACGACACCGGTGATGGTGCAGATCAACACCACCGCGCCGGCACTCAATCCTGAAGAGGTCGAACGGCAGATCACATTTCCCATCGAGCAATCTCTCGGCGGAATGCGGAATCTCATTGCGTTACGCTCTGTTTCGAAGTTTGGGCTTTCGCAGGTGACGGTTGTCTTCGCCGACGGAACCGAAATCTATTTCGCCCGGCAGTTGATCACCGAACGGCTCTCGACCGTTGAACTCCCGGCAGGGATCGCCCGTCCCAAAATGGGGCCGGTGTCGAGTGGACTGGGTGAAGTCTTCCATTACGTCGTCCAGCCGACCGAAGACCTTTCCGGTCTGCCAGTCGAGGAACGGCAGAGTCGACTGACCGAAATCCGAACCGTTCACGACTGGGTCATCAAGCCGGCGCTGCGAACTGTCGCGGGGACCGCCGAGATCAACAGTTGGGGGGGCTTCGAGAAGCAGTATCAGGTGCGCATCGATCCGCGCCGGCTGATCCAATTCGATCTGACATTCGAGCAGGTGGTGACTGCGGTCGAGAAGAACAACCGCAACATTGGCGGAGGGAACATCACTGTCGGGAGTCAGATGCAGTTGGTCCACGGTATGGGGCGGACTGTCAATGTGGAGCAGATCGGGAACATTGTCTGTGCCGCCAAGGAGGGGGTTCCGATTCGGGTGAAAGATGTCGCCGATGTGGAGATCGGCCACGAAATCCGGCGAGGGGCGGTGACCGCCGACGGGCAGGGAGAAGTGGTTTTGGGACTTGGCTTTATGCTGATGGGGGAAAACAGCCACGTAGTCACCCGCCAACTCAAACAGAAGCTCGAGGAAGTGAGTCACTCGCTGCCGGCGGGCATGGAAGTTGTGCCGGTCTATGACCGAACCGAATTGGTCTGTTTCTGTTTCTCGGGAATCTGCGGGCGGCGGCGGTTGTCGCGTTGGCGATTCCGCTGTCGATGCTGTGCGCGTTCTCGGGGATGCTGCAGGTCGGAATCGCGGCCAGTCTGCTCAGTCTCGGCGCGCTCGACTTTGGAATGATCGTCGACAGCTCGGTCGTGATGGTTGAAAACTGCGTGAGGCACATCGCCCATGGCGATCTTGACCGGCGGAGCAAGCTCGATGTGATCCGCGATGCCGCCCTCGAAGTTCGCAAGCCAACCTTGTTTGGCGAACTGATCATCATGATTGTCTATCTGCCGATCCTCACGCTCGAGGGGATTGAAGGAAAGCTTTTCCGACCGATGGCGCTGACGGTGATCTTCGCCTTGCTCGGCTCGATGGTCTTGTCGATGACCTTCATCCCTGTGCTGGCAAGTCTGGCGCTGCCGCGTCGCATTCGCGAGACGACGCCCCTGTTCATGAAGATCGCGCACGCTCTGCACAACCCAATTTTGCGACTCTGCATGACACACAAAGTCGCGGTGCTGGGAACAGCGGCGACCGTACTGCTGGTGGCGTTCGGCATGATCGCACCGCAACTGGGGGCGGAGTTCATTCCCCGACTCTCGGAAGGTGCGATTGCCATCAGCGTGGTCCGACTGGCGGGGACCGATCTGAGTGAGTCGGTCCGCGGCAACACGCAACTCGAAAAGACGCTGCTGGCGGCATTTCCTGATGAGATTCGACATACGTGGAGTCGCATCGGGTCGGCCGAAATCGCGACCGACCCGATGGGGGTTGAACTGACCGACCTGTTCATCAGCCTCACCCCGCGATCCCAATGGACCCGGGCCAAAACCCAGACGGAACTAGTCGAACGGATGGAACGCGAGCTGCGGGAACTGCCTGGACTCAAACTGGCGTTCACGCAGCCAATCGAATTGCGGATGAACGAAATGATCTCCGGCAGTCGGTTGGATGTGGTGGTCAAACTGTTTGGCGACGATTTGACGCTGCTGGCACAAAAGGCCCACGAAATCGAGCATGTCCTCCAGTCGATTCCCGGGGGAGCGGATATCTCGGTCGAGCAGATCACCGGGCAGCCGATTCTTCAAATTCGAATCGACCAAGACGCGATCGCGCGGTACGGGGTCGCCGCCAGCGATGTCCTCGACGTCGTGGAGGCGATAGGCAGCCGGCCGGTCGGCGATGTGACCGAGGGGCAACTGCGGTTTCCACTGGTCGTGCGACTGCCCGAGTCGATCCGTCAGACACCCGAGGCGATCGGCGGGATCCTCATTCCGACCGCGTCGGGGGAACGGTTGCCATTGTCCAGCCTGGCGAAGATCGAGACGGTCGAGGGGCCATCCACAATCACCCGGGAATGGGGACAACGCCGCATCGGAGTCTCATGCAACGTGCGGGGGCGGGACATGATTGGCTTTGTCGCCGAGGCGCGCCGCGCGGTCGAAGAACGAGTGCCGCTCCCCTCGGGAAGATACCGGGTGGAATGGGGCGGGCAGTTTGAACATTTTGACAGCGCGCGATTGCGGCTGCTGATTGTGGTTCCCGCAGCGGTCGTGCTGATTTTCACGCTGTTGTTTCTCACCTACCGCAACGTGTTTGATTCCGCCCGAGTATTGACCGGTGTGCCACTTGGCTGGGTCGGGGGGATTATCGCGTTGTGGCTGCGAGACATGCCGTTTTCGATCTCGGCGGCGATTGGATTCATCGCGATGTCGGGGGTCGCGGTCCTGGACGATATGATTCTGGTTTCGTACATCCGACAACTCCGGGGCCAGGGAATGCGCCGGGACGACGCGGTGCGCGAAGCCGCCGTCACGCGATTGCGACCGGTCCTCATGACCACATTGGTCGCCAGTCTGGGATTTCTGCCGATGGCGCTCAGTTCCGGAATGGGGGCCGAGGTGCAACGGCCGCTCGCGACCGTCGTCATTGGCGGAGTGATCAGCGCGATGGTGATGTCGCTGTTAGTCATTCGCGTCTTGTACGTGGTCTTCGACACGATCGCGCATTTCGGTCGCTGGATCTGCCGCCGACTGTTTGGCCTGACTGACAAGCAACTGGTCTGGCTGTTCGGCGAGAACTGGGATGCGATGGAGGAGCCTGCCAAACCCGACACATCGCACGGATGAGCCGTCATCATTTCCGCGAACCAGATCAACCCCGGCTTGCGGCCGCACGCAATTTCATTGAACGCCATTTCACTGACCTTTCGCGTTACACTTCTCACACAACACTTTTGAACGGAGTCCCCCCATGTCGAACAACATTCGCTTTCTGTTGATGCCCGGGTTGCTGCTGTCGCTGGCCGTTTTCGCCTCCGGCTGCGGTAATCCGTCTCCCGCACCGACGGGAACCGCCAATTCCAGCTCTGCCCCGAACGCGAAGGAGAAGTCGTCTCCACACGCCGAAGCCGGCCACGAACATGACGGTCATGATCACGACGGTCATGACCACGACGAGGGGACCGGCGACACGGCACACTCTGGATGGTGGTGCGATGAGCATGGAATCCCGGAGGCGGTCTGCAGCATGTGCAGCCCCAAAGTCGCGTTACAGTTTCAGAAGAAGGGAGACT
This sequence comes from Planctomycetota bacterium, assembly GCA_026692825.1. Classification (GTDB taxonomy): domain Bacteria; phylum Planctomycetota; class Planctomycetia; order Planctomycetales; family Planctomycetaceae; genus UBA10511. Next base: position 9,605 of record JAPLOC010000497.1, read on the forward strand.
GGTGCGAGGAACACGATCGGGCGAAGTCGCAGTGCTTTGTCTGCGACCCCGGTTTGAAAGAGAAATTCGCCAAACAGTACCGCGCGAAGTACGGCAAAGAACCCCCCGCGATTGAAGACCATGAGTGACCGTCACTCCGTCGACCAGGGAGTTCGATCGGCGCAATTGGGTGTCCTGGTGAACGCCGCGCTCGCTGCCATCAAACTGGTGGCGGGCGTGGTGGGAAACGCCTACGCCCTGGTCGCCGACGCGGTCGAGTCGACCTCGGACATTTTCTCCTCGTTGATCGTTCTGGGGGGACTGAGGCTGGCCAGTCGCGAACCGAACGACGAGTTTCCGTTTGGATACGGCCGAGCCGAGACGCTCTCGGCGGCCGTTGTCGCGCTGATGCTGCTGGGAACGGCGATCGGGATCGCGGTGGAGGCGATCCGCGAGATTCTCACACCCCACCACGCTCCCGCTCCCTGGACCTTGGGGGTCCTGGTCGCGGTGATTGTGGTGAAGTGGTTTGTTTCACGGCGGGTCAAAGCCACATGAGCGACGCGATCACGTCGGCGGCGGCGTTCATTGGAATCAGTGTGGCACTGGTCATGGGAGAAGGCTGGGAACCGGCCGACGATTGGGCGGCGCTGGTGGCATCGGGAGTGATCTTCACCAACGGAGTTCTGATGCTGAAGGGGGCGATTTTCGACCTGATGGATCGCAGCCCCGACGCCGCGATGATTGAGCGGGTGCGCGAAGTCGCCTCCCAGGTGGATGGAGTCCGCGCGATTGAAAAGCTGGCGGTCCGACGGGCCGGGATGCACTTTTTCGTCGATATTCACGTCCAGGCATCGGGGGATCTGCCGTTACGGGAATCCCATAGTCTGGGGGGCCAGGTGAAATCGGCGATTCGTGGAACCGTGAAGGGGATCGGGGGAGTGCTGGTCCATATGGAACCATTTCAGGAATGAAAGTCACAGGCGAGAGTGACCTTCTTCACACGAATCGGGCTTCTGATAGAATCGAACGTCTTTTCTGCCTGTCACGAGCCTCAACCATGTCTACAGTCCCCGACAAATTTCTGACGCCGGAACAATACCTCGCCATTGAGCGGAAAGCCGCGACGCGGAGTGAGTACTTCCGCGGCGAGATGTTCGCCATGTCGGGTGCCCGCTGGCGACACAATCTGATCAAAGACAATTTCGCCCGGGAGGTCGGCATTCAACTGAAAGGTGGCACATGTCGGGTGGTGACCAGTGATCAGCGGGTCAAGATTCCAGCCACTGGACTCTATACCTATCCCGACATTGTCGTGGTGTGTGGCGAACCACAGTTTGAAGATCGAACACTCGACACACTGTTGAATCCCACAATCATCGTCGAAGTGCTGTCTGAATCGACGGAAAACTACGACCGAGTCACCAAGTTCAAGCATTATCGCCAGTTGGCGAGTGTGCAAGAATATGTGCTGGTCTCGCAGGATCAGGCGCTAATGGAACGGTACACGCGGCAGCCGGACAACAACTGGCTGATCCGGTTCTTTTCCGATCTCATGGCGACGTTCGAATTCAGTTCAATCCCGGTGTCGGTTCCGTTGTCTGAGATCTACTCGGGAGTGCGGTTTGATGTTCCGGAGGCGACGGATGGTGTCGAGAATGATCGGCCGGCGACGGAACCGTAGTCATTGCAGGGACGATCAAGTCCATGGTTTCCAACACAGAATACGACACACGAAATTGAACTCGAGACTCAACCATGTCTACCGTCCCCGACAAATTTCTGACGCCGGAACAATACCTCGCGATTGAGCGAAAGGCGACGACGCGGAGCGAGTATTTCCGCGGCGAGATGTTCGCCATGTCGGGTGCCCGCTGGCGACACAATTTGATCAAAGACAATTTCGCCCGGAAAGTCGGCAATCAACTGGAAGGTGGCCCATGTCGCGTGGTGACCAGTGATCAGCGCGTCAAGATTCCAGCCACCGGACTCTATACCTATCCCGACATTGTCGTGGTGTGCGGCGAACCACAGTTTGAAGATCGAACACTCGACACGCTGTTGAATCCCACAATCATCGTCGAGGTATTGTCTGAATCGACAGAAAACTACGACCGGGTCACCAAATTCAAGCATTATCGCCAGTTGGCGAGCGTGCGGGAATATGTGCTGGTCTCGCAGGATCAGGCTCAACTGGAACGCTACACACGGCAGCCGGACGACAACTGGCTGATCCGGTTCTTTTCCGATCCCACGGCGACGTTAGAATTTAGTTCGATTCTGGTATCAGTTCCGTTGTCTGAGATCTATTCGGGAGTGCGATTTGATGCTCTGGAGGCAGCGGATGGTGTCGAGAATGATCGGCCGGCGACGGAATCGTAGCGTCTCCTCGACCATCAAATCCGTGGATCGCGATTAAGTCAAACGGACTCCCTGAGTCATGCCGACTCGTTTGCGGACTACTTCCCGTCCTTCGCGCTCTTGTCCTTCAATTTCGCCAGCCAGCGTTCGGGATCTTCATTGAACGCCGCCGAGCAACCGGTACAACAGACGGGATAAGTCTTCCCCTGGTAACTGACGGACATCGTCCCGAGTCCTCCTGAGACAATGCACTTTGGTCCTGGATTATCGCTCTCGGCCACCGCGAACGACGTCCCTTCGCGCTGCTGGCGTACCGTGTCCAATTGTTGCAGAGATCCACCGCCGGTTCCTCGTTTCTTCAACTCCATCAGATACTGATCATTGTCGAGCAAATTCAAGGTCATCTGCCACTGCTGGCCGTCCATCGGATCGATTTGAGCCAGTTGCAGTTTGAACGTCCGCTGCAGGATTTTTCCGTCGGGGGTTTCCTTTGGTTCGTGCCCTTCCTGCCAGCCTCCCCGCAGAATCCGCGGGGGACCGTCCGGCGTGGAAACCTGCAATTCAAATTCGTCGTTGTCGCTGGTCGTCAGTCGCAGTTCCCGGTAGTACGGGCTGGTCTGGCTCCGTGCTTGAAGCGCCGGCTGTCCCGCCTTGGTACGGAAATCCCAGATCCACTGCACGTCCTCGCCCGATTTGGGGAAGTCACCAAACTTTTTCTGTGTCACCCAGCGCCAACGACCGAGCAGCACCTGGAACGGCTGCAAACGGGCGACTGTCTCATCCGGACTCCGCGCCGCCGTTCCTCCAGCCGCCGTGGGGGCGGCCGCGCCTCCTCCCAGTTGCAACGGCTTCGCCCGACGCTTGGCCGGCCGTTTTTCGCTTGGCTCGGCATCGGTCGCGCCATCCGTTTCCGAATCCGCCACAGGGGCGGGAGCGACGGTACGTTTGGGTTTCGCGCCGGAATCGGCCGCCGGCTTCGCGTCACCGGTCGATGATCCACCGCACCCCGCGAGAATCATCCCTACGAGTGCCGCCAGTCCCAGAGCGAGTAATCCGTGTCGCAGGGCCATGTTCCGTTCTCCTGAATTCCCAGTGTCTTGAATCGCGTCCGGGAAGAATCTACTTCGCCGCCGGCCGTTCGGCCTTCACGCCGTAGATGGCCAGATTGTCGACGTTTCCGGTGTCGTCAAACGTACCAAAACCGACCTGACCCCAGGTGAAGGTCTTGTCCACCGCAGTCATCACCGGGGTCTCCATGTCATCAAAATAGACCTCGATCGAACCTGACTCGACCCGGCGGATCACCCGCGCGTGGTGCCAATTGTCTGTCCAATTCGTCCCGGCCGTTGATTTCGTGGAGATCTTTTTTCGGGGAGCGCCATCGACAATGAAAATCTGGTTGGCATGATCGTCGGCTTTCTTCCCGAAATGGACGTAATACATGTGTGAAGGATCCTGAAATCCAAAAAACAGGCACATGTCGCGATGATCGTAGTCTTTGATCGTTGACTGCAGGTCGATATCGATCACCACATCCCCCAGAACCAGCCCCTTGACCAATCCCCGATTGAAAGGCGATCGAACCGGGTTTTCGACTTTGCTCGCCTGAAACTGACTGAGGACCGTCCGCTCCCCGGCCTTGGTCCATTTCCACGCCTTCGGGTCAGCGAACTCGTAGCGATCTGGGGTTTCTTCATCGAAGTTGTCGGAGAACACCAGCGGCATCCGTGCCAGGGTCTTTTGGTCCCCTTCGCTGGACCAAACCGCACTGACGAGAAACTGCCAGGCCACACACGCGATCATCCCCGCCGAGGCGATCGGAAGCCATGTCAAACGGGCACGACGGTTTGTCAGGTGGGGAACGGACACTCGGACGCTCCAGGGAACGAACCTTGGGAATCTCACGAACGAACCGACGAACCAACTGCGGTTCTGGGGTGTCGACTCGTTTCTCTGCGGTTATGCTATCGCCAGCCGCCGCATTTCGCGACTCTTCCCCTTCTCGCTGCCACCATGCTCGTCGTCTCCGCGTCCATCCAGATTCCCGATGACGAACTGCGGTTCACCTATGCCCGTAGTTCGGGACCGGGGGGGCAGAACGTCAACAAGGTCTCCAGCAAGGCGATCCTGCATTGGTCCCCCGTCACGAGTGGCGGTGTTCCCGCCGAAGTACGCGAGCGGCTGCTGGCGCTGTTTCCAACGCGATTGACCGTCGCGGGGGATTTTGTGATCACCAGCGAACGCTCGCGCGACCAGAAGCAGAACGCCGACGACTGTCTGGAAAAACTCCGCGAGATGCTTCAGGCGGCGGCTCACCCGCCAAAACGCCGCCGGGCGACGAAGGCGTCCAAGGGTTCACATCGCCGTCGACTTGCCGCCAAAAAAGAAAACTCGGAAAAGAAACAAGGCCGCCGGTCGCCACCGACATCGCACGACTGAGCGGGCCATTCGCTCCACACCACTTTCTCGAGACCGATTCATGCCCATTGAAAAGCCGCTGGCCGACAAAAAGCTGTTGATGTTTGTCGACGACATTTACGAGGATCTCGAACTCTGGTATCCCAAGCTCCGGATGCTGGAAGCGGGTGCGACGGTCGTTGTCGCCGGCCCCGAGAGCGGCGTCAAATACCTGGGAAAACACGGTTATCCGTGTGTCTCCGACGCCCGCATCGACTCCATTGTCGCGCAGGAGTTCGAAGGCCTGATCATTCCCGGCGGGTTTTCGCCCGACAAACTTCGCCGGGATCCGCGAGTCAAAGAACTCACCCGGTATTTCGCCGAGAACGACAAGCTGGTCGCCGCGATTTGCCACGGCGGCTGGATTCCCATCTCGGCGGGAGTCTATCGCGGGGTCCGCGTGACCGGTTCGCCCGGAATCAAAGACGACCTCATCAACGCGGGAGCGATCTGGGAAGACGCCGCTGTTGTGGTCGACAACCATTTCGTTTCGAGCCGCAAGCCCGATGATCTTCCCGCGTTTTGCGAAGGGATCCTGAAGGTTCTGTTGCGGTGGGAAGTCCCGTATTAACGGGCGACGCAGCCCGCATTCTCCGAAAGCGCGGCCCGCTGGTCGATCAACGTTGCTGGTTTTCGCCTGCAATACCAATTACGCCCTCAGTTCGGTCCGCGACCGCGAGTCAATCGGACGACCCGGTTCAACACACTATGGCGACCGAGTTTTTCCGGGGTTCTGACCACTGTCCAATTCGTGATACGCCGCGAGCAACTGCCGCTGGGCATGTTCCCAGGTGAATTGCGTTTCCACTCGTTGGCGCGCATTGAGGGATCGTAGGATTGCGGACTGCGGATCCCGCAGCAGACGCAGCAACGCGTCTTTGATCGCCTTTGCTGACCCCGGACGGATCAGAATCGCGTCGACCTCCGGTCGCGCGAGCGCTGACACAACCGGGAGATCACTGGCGATCAAGGGTGTCCCGCTCGCCATCGCTTCGAGAACCTTCAGCGGACAGCAACCCTGAACGAGATTTCGGTCATTCGGCGTCAATGGAGCGATCACGACGTCGACAGAATGGTGCCATGTGGCCAGTTCCACCTGTGACGCCCCTCCCAGAAATTCCACCGCGTCACCGACCCCGAGCGCCGCAGACAGATCGCCGAGCCGTCGCACCTGTTCCGCGCGACCCGTCCCGACGATGAACAATCGCGCGGGGGCCTCTTTGCGATACAATGCGAGCGCCTCGATCGCGGTCTGCAATCCCTGCCAGGACGATAGCGTTCCCGAGTACAGCAGCCGAAGTTCGCGATCCTGCCACGGACGGGGTGGTTGAAACGTGAACAGCCCGGTATCGACACCGTTGGGAATCACACGAATGCGGGAGGGATCCACTCCGCGTCCAACCAGATGATTCGCATTCACCTGGCTGACGGTGATAATCAGGTCGGCGGCATCCAGGCAGCACCGTTCTTGCTCAAGCAGTTTTCGCATCAACTCGCGGTCGTCGGCGACCTGCGGAAAGTGGTACTTCAATTCGATCGAAGGGAGCCCATTCACCTCGTACACCAGGTGACGGCACCAATGCGATTTGCGACGGGCGATCGGATATCCCTCGAAGATCGAGCGGATATGCGCGACATCGGGTCGGCGACCGCGCCACCAGGCGCGGAGGTGCGTCCGAAAACTCAACACCCGCTCGATGAGAGTCGGCCCGAGCGCGGGGAGTTCGGTATGTGTGATCCGTGGGGATTGGTTGAAACCGGTACTGGCAGGCGGTTCAGTTCCTGTCGCGCGATTTTCGATGGGGGGACCGGCGACGGTCACCAGATCCACTGGATGGAATTCGGATCCCAGGGCCGCGACGAATGCGGCGATGTGCGTGGCCGCCCCCTTGGGTGCCGGGTAGCGGTCGAACGACGTGTAGATGATTGACCGGGTTGACATGAAACGCGAAGCGGATTTAGCATGCGGTTCCGTCCATGACATGAACCCAGAGTGTACCGCACTATGGCAGCCGATTTGGGAGGATTCAAGCGCACTCTGGTTTACGCCACGGAAGGGCCGGCGGAGCAGTTGATCGCCGATGTGGAAGAGATTCGCAAATTCGATCGTGAATCGGAAAACCGACTGCGGGTCTGGAAGTTCCTGACCGCCGGCTCAGTTCTCGCGATTGGACTCGGGATATTCCTGATGATCTCACGAGCGTTCGGTGAGGAACGTTCATTTCAGGCGTTTTTGGGGTGCGTCACGCTGGGTGGGGTGGGCCTGATCACGGGCATCGTCCTTTGGGTGCGCGGGTCGCGGTTTGACCTCGCGAATCGACGCTACGAATTGTTCGCCGCTCTGGTGGAAATGCTCCGCCGCGACATGCCCAAGGACGCTACGATCTCGGTGGCACTCGATCTTTCGCCGCCAACGGAGAAACGCAAAAAGTCGGGGGAGGGAAAAGCGGGGAAGTGGGACGTGGTCCACTACCAGGATTCCTGGCTGAAATTGCGTGGCCGCTTCGCCGACGGGACGACCTTTCAGGTCGCCATGATCGACAAAACGCAGTTGCGGAGTCGATGGAAGCGGTCAGCGAGTGGCAAGAACAAACGGAAGACCAAGACGAAAGCTGCCACAGTGGCCGTGGTGAAGTTGTCACCCAAGTCGAAGCGTTACCCCGATCTGTCCCGGGTTGCCGGCCAAATTTGGAAACTGGTGCGAATTCCCAGTTGGTGCCGAGTGAAAGGGGCGACCGCGTCGGCCGAGGAACTCACACTTGTCACCACGACCGCTGCGCTGTGGTCGGTTCGAGGAGCGGACGCGGCCACGAAGTTTGACGGTTTCGAACTCGTCGGTTCTATGTTTTTCAGTCTCTACCAGGCGTTGCACGTGTCGAAATCGAGCGCCGCCTGATGACGGGAATTTTTCTGATGATCAAACGACTGCGTTCAGTTTCTTCGGTGGTTGTGGTGGCGATCGCCTGCATGTTGCAGGTTGTCGCCGTTTCGGGATTGGCTGGTGAACCGCAATTGGCCGAGAAGCCCCTCCCGCGCGAGGACAAGATCAAATTCAAAGATGGCGCCGGGGAAACCGCCCTTTCGTTGAAGTTCAAGGGGGACGGGGCGAAACTCACGGATGGCGACGACAAGGAGTTGGCCCGCTACACACGCTCCGACGACAAACTCAAAATCAAGGACGACAAGGACAAGGTTCTGGGGTACATCGTGAACCACGACGGAGCCCTGAGGCTGCTCTCTCCCGAGGACGAATCCGAACTGTTTTTGGTTGAGAGGGCGAAGAATGGAGACTGGACGCTCAAGGATGCCGGGGGAGTTCGCGTCGCGGCGTTTCGGCGGCGCGATTCGGGTTTCGTCGTCGAAGACGCACAAGACAAGGTTCGCCACACCGTGGCCGTCAAGTCCGGCAAGTCGACGCTCCGCGACGCGTCTGGCAAGGTTCTGTACCAGACGAAAGAGGAAGTGACCCCGTCCGCGGTCGGTTGCCTGGCGCTCGACGTGCTGCCGGATGTGCGAATTCGCGGCGCGTTTCTATTCCTGCTGAATCAAGGGGAGAAAAAGTGAGCCAAACCGCGAAAGACGGGATGTGCGAAGAGACCACGGGGGTTCTGTTCAGCCACCGGTGCGATCGGTTTTCCGTCCAGACCTGCGTTCGCTGCGACAAGGCGCTCTGTCAGGATCATGGACTTCCGGCCGCCGACGGCATCGCCTGCACAAGCTGCCTGAAGCGTGAGCAGCAGGGGGTGAGACAAGATGACACCGACTCCCGCACGCGTCGCAACGATTACGATAACGATCCGTATTTCTATGGTCCGCGATGGTACCCGGGTTACGGCAGGCGCAGTCGGCACGACTCTGCGGACGATTCGGCGTCATCCGGTGATTCTGAAGCGGCTGATCCCAATGACTTCACTGAAGGAGACGCGACGAGCTTGCGGGTGGAAGGAGACTCCGCCTTCGAGACCGACATGGGTGAGAGTTGAGTGTCCCCCGCCAACCTGACGCAGCCGCGTCGCACCAGGACTCCGCCGATTTTTCGACGGGTCGCGCGGCGTCGCGGTGGCTGATTTACGCGCTGGGGGGCGGGATGGGACACCTGACCCGGGGACTCGCGCTGGCGCGGCGGGCGGCGCGCGATGGAGCGACGGTCCAGGTCGTGAGCAACAGCCGATTCGCACAACGGCTTCTCAATTCCGGGGTCTTCTCATTCGATCCTTCCGTCGCGGCACACCTGAGTTCCTCTGGGACTTCCACCGAGAATTCCGGCCCCAATCGCTGGCAACCGCTGATCCACCTGGAACCCGGCATCGAACTCATCGCGATCCCGCCCGACTTGGTGAAAGAGGCCGTTTCCCGCACCGTGCGGCGGATCATCGGCGAGTCGGCGCAGTTCGATGTTCTGGTTGTGGACACGTTTCCTCGCGGGTTGGCGGGGGAATTGACCGAGTTGCTCCCAAGCTGTCCAGCGACCAAAGTTCTTGTGCATCGCGATCTCAGTCCCGACTATGTGACCTGGGCCGGTCTGGAGACATTCATCGACCACTACGATTTGGTTCTGGTCCCCGGTGAAGACGCGCCGTTGTCAGGAGTGTCGCGGGCGCAGCGGACGGCACCTTGGTTCCTGTGTGACACGTCCGAACTCCTGGCACCGGCGGCGGCTCGCGAAGCGCTGGGGATATCAACCGGCATTGAGTCTCCCGGTCAAACACAACTCGAACTGCCGGTAGTCGTTGTGGTCGGAACGGGGAAGCCGGTCGAGTCTCTCAGCGCGGCCGTGGCGGCTGACGAATTGTCTCGACGACTCGTCGGACAGGCGACCGTTCGCTTCGCGTCGTTTGACAACGTGGCACTGGATCGCGCCGGATCCCTGGGATGTTCACCGTGGCCGCTGTTGGTGACTCTGCGAGGTGTCGATCTGTTGATTGGGGCGGGAGGATACAACACGGTTCACGAGGCACGAGCGACATCGACCCCCCTGGTCGCGACCGCACAGCCCCGTCTGTATGACCGGCAGGATCGGAGACTGCACCCTGGGGAAATGGCGCAAAGTTGGAACCATGCGCTCGATCTGGCGGTTCTCCATATCGAAGGAATGGTTTCCAGACCCCGCGCCGAGATCGGACAACTTTCCCTCGGAATCGACGCGGCCTGCCGGGCGATTTTGAATCTGTAGATCGTGAAAACCGAGCTAACCCCGCCAACGAGTACCGGGCATCGCCCGATCAATCCGACCAATGAATTCCGAGAACTCTCCCTACGACACAAGACCGCGAAAGCATCGCAGATAATCCCGATAGAGGAGTGATTCATTCGGTCCGATATTTCCACCCACACGAAGGCACTCACGCGTATGGAGCGCCTCGTCAATGTGTAGCAATTCGACCCTCTCGATGGTCAGCGTGTCTAAGAGGTTGGCGGCGGGCTCGTTGAGAAACGCTCGGACTTCCTCCGCCCATGTGTGTTCGAGTTCGGTGCCTATCGAGGCCGGAACTCGGCTCAATGCCACCGTCAATGCCAGCGGCGGGAGACTGAAACTAGCGCGTGTCTTGACCAGACTCCGAAGGACTGCGCGACTTCCATCGAGATTTTCTCGGGAACGTAGCACCAGCGCGATGACGGCGTCAGCGAGAATTGTCGCAGCGACTCCCCCCATTTCAGTGACCCCGGTCCGCGAGTCAATAATCAAGAAGTCGGGACGGAGTTCGTTTTCAATCGTCTGCTTCAACTCCATAAACGCGGCAACGCCGGGCGACTCGTCTGTGTAGAACAGACTGTGCCAATCCAGGGATCCGAGCTTGGGCCAGTAATCGGCAGAATCGACACATCCCGCGGGAATCAGCGTGATCGATCCGGACTGCTGCTCCACCTGGGGCACCTCACAGCAGAACGACCGCAACCCATCCGCCGGATATTTGCCCTCTTCAAGGATTTCGTGGAGCCAATCCACAACCCCAGTTCTGACTGATATCGGCGATCCACTGGGATCTTGAGAGAATTTGTAGTGAAGACCGGGGGCTTCGAGGTCCAAATCGAGTGCGACGACATGGAACCCGAAACGGGCCAAATACCGCGAAGCATTGGCCACGGCCAAGCTGCGACCGGTCCCCCCCTTGTAGGAAAAAAACGTGACCGTCTTCATGAGCTTGGCACCAGTATCGAGCGCTGCCGTCGAATCGCCAAGGAAATCGAATTCGCGAGCTTCAGGTCGACATGAGAGAATCGAATGTCCGTCGGCGTCCAACTTTTCTGAGATGAGTTCATTGCCGAGCGAATCTGGCGAAGCAATGTCCCTGCGCGCGACTTGAGATTCGCTTCCTCTCGCGTCTCCAAAATGTCCAGCAAGAGTTTTTCCGCTTGGTCCCAGTTCCGGCGTGGGAGCAGTTCCCGTTCGATTCGATCGAGGAATCCAGTGACGACATTGGCTGGCGCACGTCCAACCAAATTTTTCAGTGGAATTTCCGCAGGTAACGGAATCCCGATAGATTGCCGCATCTGACCCACTGATCGTTCAACTTCGGCGATCAACGCACTGTAAGTTGTGAATTCCCGGTCTTCCACGTGGAATCCGTGCTTGGATACCGCCTCCTTGACGTCATTTTCCGTAAGAAATGTACGGGCGGCCGCCTTATAGGGCGGACGCAATAACGCCACCGTGCCAACGGACAAGTCGCGTACTATGCACTCACCTTCAACGTACTTCGACGCGATCAGTCGCAAGCTCACGTGAGTACCTCCAACTGAATTCTTCCGGCCCCAACAGCATCCAAGACTTTGGCAAAGTTGTCCAGTTGTGACACTGTTGAATTCGGAACCTCGTTTGAATACGCCGAAAATACCATCTCCCAGGCATGGGTGTATTCCGTCTCGGAAATCCGAACGGACTCCAGACTGTCACACCCAACATCCTGCGAAAAAACAACTTCAAAGTATCCTGTCGGACCGGCGGCAGGATCGAGAATGGCAATGGGCCACTGATCTTGCGACATGCTTCGCAGCCGAGGCCACCGTTCGAGCGACGCAAAGCATCCGCGACAGCTCATCGAAACGATGAACTGATATCGCTCCTCCGCCAGAAATCGGCCAGCCGAGTCAAAGAAAACCTGCAGACTATCTCCTGCCAGCAGACAGGAATTGTTGTCATGCAGAAGGTGCGGCTGAAGAATCAGGCAAAGTCGACCAAATTTCGATTGACCGAGGCCGCCGCAGTTCATCCCCCCGTAGCGAAATCGCTCCCCATCTAGGAAATGACGATCGAACGCGATGCGACGACCGTAGTACTGCTGCAACGCGGCTCGTAGAGCCGTCTCACGATCGATTCCCTCTCGAATTGCGCGCTCTTGGGCAACCTCATGGCAATTCTTTAGTTGTTGTCCTTCCGCAATGAGTCGAACGACAAACCAGCCGGCATTGATGGAAACACGTGCGTTCTCTTCGATCCAACTCGCGATTTCCTTCGATTTCCCATGGGTCGCCGTCAATTCATCAAATCGCTCACGAACGACTCTCGCATTCGTAAAGGCGAGCGAAAAAATGTTGTTCATCGGGGAATTGCGCGACATGTTGGCCAGTGAGACTTCAAAACCCGTCGTTGAGTTTACCCGCACCTGGAACGGTTGTCGAATAGAATTCAGTTGTTGACCAACGCGGAATAGGTCGCGTTTCAAAGACCCCATAGTGATTGTGCGTCCATAATCGGCCGCCTAGTGTTCCGAGTGAGGTGAATGAATCGGCCACCGCACGATCGCGCTGCCGGCCCCCCCAAAGCCGACCAGTCGTCGAAACGCCTCGGGCGCTTCTCTTGCGATTCCCGGCGTGATAGCATTCCAGGCCGCACTCACAAACATTTCCGCACCTCCTTCCAGCGCGTCTTCGGAGCCACGAGACCATGCCGTCCGCCAATCCCTTCGGCGTTCAAACCCGACTGACCTCCAGCCGTGGGGACTTCACGATTTTCAGCCTGCCCAAACTGGCGCAGGAAGGACACGGTTCGATCGACTCCCTCCCGTTTTCGATCCGGGTGCTGCTCGAAGCGTGCGTGCGGAAATACGACGGCTTCATCGTCACCGAAAGCCATGTCCGGGATCTCGCAAGCTGGAATTCGGCCGCTCCCAAGCAGGTGGAAATCCCATTCATGCCCGGGCGGGTGGTACTCCAGGACTTCACCGGCGTCCCCGCTGTGGTCGACCTGGCCGCACTGCGGAGTGCCATGGTCCGCATGGGGGGCGATCCCAAAAAGATCAACCCGCTCGTCCCGTGCGATCTGGTGATCGATCACTCGGTGCAGGTCGATTTCTTCGGCACAGGCAGTTCACTCGCCCAAAACGTCGAACTCGAGTTTGAACGGAACAACGAACGTTACAAGTTCCTCCGCTGGGGACAGAAGGCGTTCAACAATTTCCGCGTCGTCCCCCCGGCGACCGGCATCGTCCACCAGGTGAATCTCGAATACCTCGCCGACGTCGTGTTGACTCGCGACGGAGTCGCCTTCCCCGACAGTCTGGTGGGGACCGACAGTCACACGACCATGATCAACGGTCTGGGGGTCGTGGGCTGGGGTGTCGGCGGCATCGAAGCCGAGGCGGTGATGTTGGGGCAGCCGATTTACATGCTGCTCCCCGAAGTGGTCGGGTTCCGCCTGTCGGGAGAACTTCCCGAAGGGGCGACCGCGACCGACCTGGTGCTGACGGTAACGCAAATGCTGCGTAAGCACGGGGTGGTGAACAAATTTGTCGAATTCTACGGCCCGGGACTCGACGGGATGAGCCTGCCCGACCGCGCGACCCTTGCCAACATGGCCCCCGAATACGGTGCCACGATGGGCTTCTTCCCGGTCGACGACGAAACGCTGCGGTTTTTGGCCCGAACCGGCCGGCCGAAAAACCAGATCGACCTCGTCGAGCGGTACTACAAAGAACAGGGAATGTTCCGGACAGCCGCCTCGCCCGAACCGAAATTCACCAGTCGGCTGGAACTCGATTTGTCGGCGGTTGTCCCCTCGCTGGCGGGACCGAAGCGGCCTCAAGATCGTGTGGCGCTCACCGGGATGAAAGCGCTTTGGCAGAAGTCGTTGACCGAAACGTTTGGCAAGCCTCAAACGGGGGCCGGCGTCGCGCTGGAAGTGAATGGTCAGTCGACCAAGATCACCGACGGTGCTGTGGTGATCGCCGCCATCACCAGTTGCACCAACACCAGTAACCCCTCGGTGATGATCGGCGCGGGGCTGCTTGCGCGGAACGCCGTCAAGCGGGGACTGACCAGCAAGCCGTGGGTCAAAACCAGCCTGGCCCCGGGAAGCCGGGTGGTGACCGATTACCTCAAGCGGTCGGGTCTCGACACGTCGCTCGATCAGCTTGGATTCCAGACGGTTGGTTACGGTTGTACCACCTGTATCGGAAACAGCGGTCCGCTTCCCGAAACGGTCTCGGAAGCGGTGAAGTCGGGTGACTTGGTCGTCTCGGCGGTGTTGTCGGGGAACCGGAACTTCGAAGGGCGAATCAATCCGCAGGTGAAAGCGAACTGGTTGGCCAGCCCGCCCCTGGTGGTCGCGTACGCGATTGCCGGCACAACCGATATCGACTTGACGACGGAACCGCTGGGAACCGACTCGCAAGGGAAACCGGTCTTCCTGAAAGAGATCTGGCCCAGCCAGAAAGAAATCGCCGACACGGTCGCGTCGTCGATGTCGCCCGAGACGTTCATCTCGGAATACGCGCAGGCGACGCAAGGTCCTCCCGAATGGCAGGCGATTCCCAGCAGCGACGGCGATTTGTATGCCTGGGATCTGGACAGCACCTATGTGCAGGAGCCGCCGTTCTTCGTCGACATGCCGGTCACGCCGGGACCGATCCAGCCGATCCACGGAGCGCGGGTTCTGGTCTCGGTCGGGGACTCGGTCACAACCGACCACATCAGCCCGGCCGGCTCGATCAAGGCCGACACGCCGGCGGGACGGTTCCTGCAGGCGAATGGCGTTAAGGTCGCGGACTTTAATAGTTACGGGGCGCGCCGTGGCAACGACCGCGTCATGACTCGCGGCACGTTCGCCAACATCCGCCTCAAGAACCAGTTGGCTCCAGGCACCGAAGGGGGAGTCACCCGACACCTGCCCGATGGCGAACCGATTTCGATCTACGGCGCGTCGTTGTGGTACAAGTCCGAGGGGATCCCGTTGGTCGTGCTGGCTGGGGCCGAGTATGGCACCGGGTCTTCTCGCGACTGGGCCGCCAAGGGAACGTTTCTGCTGGGAATTCGAGTCGCGATCGCCGTCTCGTACGAGCGGATTCATCGCTCAAATCTGGTCGGCATGGGAGTTCTGCCGCTGGAATTCAAAAAGGGAGAAAGCCGGGAGTCGCTTGGTCTCGATGGGACGGAAGTCTTCGACTTTGCCAGCCCCGCCGATGTGAAGCCATTGCAGGACATTCGGGTGACGGCGACGAAGGTGAACGGAACGAAAGTGACGTTTGTGACGACTTGCCGGATTGATACGCCGGTCGAGGTCGATTACTACCGGCACGGCGGGATTCTGCATTACGTCCTGCGGCAGTTGGCGCAGGGGTGATTCGCTGCGGGAAGCGGGACGAGTTTACGGAATTGGCGGTGTCGCCAAGAGGTTGAACACGCTCGACGCTGCGAGCGTGTTCATTCGGGCCGGGTCAAAAAAGGAACTGGTGCCACGGCCAGCGAACGCAGCGAGTGTGCCGAGAGGCCGAACTTCGGAATGTGGTTTTGCAGCGGTGAGAGTGCGTACGACGGACGGAAAGAATTTGACAGGATGAAGAGGATGAAAGGGATGAACAGGATGGAGTTGCTCGCCATTCCTGCTCTCGGGAAAAGTGGCTGAGATCGCAAAACTCCCAATCCCCAAGATCGACATTCGCCTCGAGAATCCTGTCCATCCTCTTCATCCCTTTCATCCTGTTTAGAATTCAACGGACCGCGAGCGAAGTGAGTCGGCAGTGCGAGTATCAACGGGCATGTTGTTGCAGTTCGGGCGATCATAGCCCCGGAGCGGGCTGTTGAGAAAAAAAGTCCCCCCATCCTCGATTAAGACCCCATCCGACTCAATTGCAATGTCGCATTTTCGGCCGCGTGGAGTCGTGGTTTGTCATCGCCACGACCGTATGGAGTACCGATACGGAAACGTCCCGCTCAAAAATGGACGGCTACCACCAGTGAAACTCCTTTCAATCCGCTTCACGACTCCTCTTCATCCTCCGCCTCTTGCCGCATCTCGGAAAGTGCGTGAAATACGTCATCACGCAAAGCGGCAAGAGCGTCGCAGATTTCCTGAATTTCGGTATTGAGAGAGTCGGGGTGGTTTTCAAATTGGCCGATCGCCCCCAGGGCGAATGTCGCTCCCCGGAGTGCCCGTTTGAGCTGGACGATCGCCATCGCCCGTGCCTCGGCCGTGGGAAAACGAGACTCATCAAAGTCGTTCGAAAGATACGACGGTTCGTCGTCTTTCTCTTCAAACTGACGTTGTATCGCGGTGCTGAATAACGCTTGCGCCAGGCCGCCGTTCAGATCTCCCAGCCCCTGCATCAATGAGTCCCGCGCGTTGACGGGGCGCTCGCCGGAGTCTGATTTTTGCAGGTTTTGGACCATGCGAATCGCCCGCATGTAAAGCGCTGTCGACCGTTGCAGCAGTGGATTTCGGGAGGCGTCCTGCTTCCCCGCGTCAACGTCATACGAATACTCGGGGTCGGCAGAAAACGGCGATTCCAGTGATGATCCCAAATCGTGATCGCCTTCCGTGGAAAACTCCTCGAATTCGTCGGCATCCTCGTCATTCTGATCCGCGTCGAAGTCATCGCGCGCGGCGCTCAACCGTTCTTCCAGTTCTTCCCGGCTGATGAATCGAATCTGGTCGGGGGTCGGCAGTCCGGCGTCGCGCAGCGCCCCACGGACCGCTTCGTCGATACCATCTCCCTGCGCAAGACGCTCTTGAATCGTACGTTGTAATCGCTCCTGGGTTCGCCTGCGGAAACGCTCAATTTCATCCCACCGCGATTCGGCTGTCCGGGTGTCCGCATCGTCGGTGGCAAAGCTCGGCATCCCGTCCGAACCATGATCCGACGGGTTTGCGAGCGTTTTATGGACCAGCGACGCGACGCGCGCGATTCGAGCGGCGACAATCTCGGGATCTTCCGCCGCCTCGGCGCTCAGCCCGTACCCTGTCAGTCCCGCACTCAGGCGTTGAATTGTGTCGTTCACCAGACCCATTCGATTTGCCAGGAGCCCGGCGTCGCGTTTCTCCCAATATTCCCCTTCATCGTGGAGTTCGAGGTTGTGGAGGAAATTCTCCTTGAGAGTCCGGAACATTTCGATCAGTGCGACGTGCCCTTCGACCGAGCCAAACTGAGTCTTCACGCAGCACCACGACGGTTCCGCCAGCACGCCCCGTTCTGCCTCTTCGATCTCGATGAGATTGGTCAACCAGCCTTCGGGGGAAATCAGCAGACTGGCCGACTCTTGTCCGGGTGCCAGATTGACGATCAGACCCCGCATGATGCGACGGGGATTTGTCGAATCGGAACTGCGCCAGATGCGTGCCGTTCCCCCCAGGGAAATCGCGAGATCCAGCACCCGGTTTTCGAAATCCTCAATTTGCGTGAGGTCCGTGATTCCGCCGCGGTAGTGGATCGTGACCCCCATCAGATGCTTCCCGGTACGATTCCGCAGGATTTCGCCAATCGGTCGGCGAAGGTGAATGGTTCGGACATAACGAAATCCTTGCGTTCCCAGGCCCGGCACGTCAACCCTGAAAGATTCGTTCCGCCGCCCGTTCTCCACTGGCGATGGTATCGGGAAGACCCACGCCGTACAGCGCGTTCCCCGCCAATCCCAAATGCGGTTGCGATTTCAGGTCGGTTTCAATTCGTGCAATCTTGTCGAGATGCCCCACATGGTACTGTGGCATCGACCGCATCCAGCGAGCGACGATTGCGAAATCGGGCTTCCAAACAACCCCCAGTAACTCGTGCAATTCACGCCGCACCAGTTCCAGAATCTGGTCGTCGCTCTGGTCGACCAATTCGGGTTGCATCGCGCCACCCACAAACGTTCGCAACTCGACGCATCCCTCGGGCGCGCGCCCCGGGAATTTGCGACTGGTAAATGAAACCGCCAGGATCTTCCGCTTCTCGATCGCCGGCACCACCAGGCCAAACGCATCGAGAGGATTCGCCACATCGCTCAGGCGATGCCCGCTGACGACGATCGCTGTTGAGGCGTATTCGATCTCATCGAGCGCTCCAGCGGCACCGGGACAGACTGTACGCAGTACCGACGCCGCCCGATACGCCGGGGTCGCGACCACGACCGCGTCATACGGTGCGCGGGTCCCATCGGCGAATTCGAGTTGGTAAGTCGCGCCGTCGGTGGCGGGCGTGACCTGACTGACAACGCAATTGAGCCGGATAGTCGCGCTGGTTTGCACGCGCGCGATCAGCGCATCGACCATCTGCGAAATCCCCAGTCGGGGGGTGGCGAACAGGCCATACCGCGCTCCACTGGCGGTTCGGTCTTGCGTGGTACTGCTGCGGGCCTCATGTCGCAGCGCCCGGATCAGGCTGCCATGCTTCGCTTCCATCTCGAGGAACCTCGGCATCGTTCCACGCAGACTGAGTTTTTCGGGATCCGAGGTGTAAATCCCGCCGACCAGCGGTTGAACCAGCCGCTCCAGCGCCTCCTGGCCAAATCGGCGTCGGACGAAACTCGCCAGGCTTTCATCTTCCACCGGCTGCTGCGCGGCGGGTACGAAATATTCGGCCGCCAGCCGCAACTTCCCCGCGAGTGAAAAGATCGGCGACCTCCAAACGGGCCACATCGCGTTCGGGGCGAGCAGTTGAAAGCCCTCGGGAACCGGCATCGGCTTGCCGCGCGACAGGACCAGTGATCGTCGGTAGCGGGCATCGGTGGGGATGAGTTCGCCGTCCAGCCCGAGACGCCGGCAGAGGTTGATCGCCCCCGGTTTGTTCGTGATGAACGAGTCGGCGCCCAATTCGACCCGATAGCCGGCGATTTCGCGGGTTCCCACGATCCCACCGAGCGCATCGGACGCCTCGCAGACGGTCAAATCGATTGGACGATTCGCCGCACCCGCCAATTCCTGAAGCCGGAACGCCGCCGCCAGTCCCGAGACACCACCTCCTATAACCACAACCCGCCACGGACGATCGGAATTTGAATGAGAAGACGACATGCGATGGGGACACAGATCGGATTGGGGCAGGGACTCGCGACCTGAAAGGGTCGACGAGGTGGATGCTGTCGCGGCGGGTGATGGTTCGATTCTCCCGGAATCGACGACAACCGGCAACTGTGGCCTCTTTCACATCGACTGGCTTGCATTCCGGCAGACAACTTCCGGAAAATGAGAGCGCGACGTTCCTCCTCTTGCGACTCGAGGCGAAATTCCATGACCGTGTCAATCATTCGAAGAATCGTGCTGGGAGGACTCTTTCTGTGCCTGGCGGGAGCCACGGCGTCGTTTGTCGCGGGTCAGGACAAGCCGAAGGGGGCCCGAAAGGTTCCTCCCAAGGCGGGGCGCACCAAACCGATCGCGAATACCCGCACTCTCGATCAGCGGGCGGAATCTTTGACCACGTCATTCGTGAAGGAGGCCGAGACGCTCGCCGACGAGTATTTCGACTCTGGACATCCCGAAAAAGCGCTCGCGGTATTACAGCGGGTTCTGGCGCTCAACCCCAACGAGGCATCCATCAAGAAGAAGATCGAACAGATCACCGATCATACCCTGTCTGCGAACGAGTATCTGGTCGACGTCAACGCCGCTTCGGGTTGGGAAGCGTGTGGCGTTCATGTGACTGAGGGGAAACCGGTGCGGATTTCCGCTGACGGGAGTTACAAATTCGAGATGGGGGGATCGCTCGGTCCTGGCGGTCTGGTGGAGAAAGACGTTACCAAAGATTTGATCACGGGCATTCCGACCGGCGCGTTGATGGGGATTGTGCAGTTGGCGAACAGCAAGGCGGGCAAGCCATTCCTCATCGGTTCGGGGACTGACTTCACACCCAAGGAGACGGGAAAACTGTTGCTGAAGATCAATGCCCCCCAGGGACACCGCTGCACCGGCAAGATCAAGGTGACCGTCAGCGGCTCGGTCACTGCGGGGTAGGCACGTGCCCAACGAAACACCCATGACGCGGCCACTGGGGATCGCCGTCGCTGGACTGGGCCGGCGGGGATTGTTTCACCTCGAACGGTTGCTGCTGCGCGACGATTGCAAAGTCGTCGTCGGCTGCGACCCATTGGCCGCTGCGCGCGAACGGGCGACGGGTCTGGTTCCCCATTGCGTCGACTCGTTCGCCGAGGTGTTGCGTGATCCCAAGGTCGACGTCGTTTGGATCGCGGTCACGTCGCATCGTCAATTCGCGCTCGCCCGTCAGGCGCTGCTGGCCAACCGAGACGTCGTTGTCGAAACTCCGGTGGCCGACCGAGATGACGAGTGCCAAGAGCTGCACCGGCTGGCGATTTCGCGGGGAAAATCGATCGTCCCGCTCCTCCCCCGGCGATTTGACGAAGATTTTCGCGCCGTCGAGGGAGTTGTCACGAGTGGAGACATCGGTCCGCTCTGGAGTATCGAACGGACGGTGTGGCAGTTGGGGCCGACCGATCGGGAATTGGAGTCGGATGCGGGCGATTCGGTTCGGAATGCACTGTTACGCGTCTTCGGACTGGTGGATCAGGTGCTGCGGCTGGCGGGGGGGCTTCCCACGGAAGTCTGGTGTCGACTGCGTTCCCACCCGGGGGCCGCTCAAGTCTTGGCGGGATTGCAGTTGCAACTCAACTACCATTCCGGCCCGACAATCTGGCTCAATTACGCCTGGTCGACCCCGGCGGTTCTCGACACGGGATGGCGCATTCAAGGGGCCGCCGGGAGTTTTGTGGACGGTGTGATGTCGACCGCGACCGCATCGGGAGAGTTGATTGACGTCCCCCGTACGCCGCCGGAACTTGACCCCAGCGCCTTTCACAACGCGGTCTTTCCGCGAATTCGGTGCGGTCCGGGGAGAGAAGTGAAATGGCATGACGGGGGTGAAGCACGATGGATTTGGCGTTGAAGATCACAACAACGGCACGGTTCACCTACCACTGAGCGGGGATTTCCCTATAGAATGGTACGGAAGTTCCAGTTTGGTTTCGCACTGAACCGGGAATTGAGCGTAGTGGGGGATGTGAAGCGTCTTGCGGGGCGCGGAGTGGTCGCCCCCCCAGAGTGAATTTGAGTCAGTTTGTCTGCCGACGAGGCGTGGAACATGCGGATTGGTGTGGCCCTGGTGGGTGTGTTGGCGTTCATCGGTGTGACGTATGGCGTCGTGACGATGCTGAAGGGATATCAGGTGGCCCAGCCTTCCGCCCCCCCTTCGAAGCGTACGATCACCAGCGGTGCGCAGGCGGTGGAACCCGCGCCGGTCGTGCATGCAGATCACGGGGAAAAGGGTGAGAAGTCGGAAGTTTTGCGGGCGACGTCGGCGAGCTATGTCCCCCCGATCTCAGCGAAGGGCCCCTGGCCTAAGGTCGTCATCGAGGAAACGGAATACCAGTTCGGTCGCATGGAAGTCGGTCAGGAGGATCACCACGACTTTGTGATCCGCAATGAAGGGGAAGCCGACCTGGAGATCGCCAAGGGAAACACGACGTGCCAATGCACGATCAGCGAGGTGGATAACAACATGATTCCGCCCGGCGGGTCGGCGACGATCACACTCCGCTGGAAACCGACTGCGCAAACCGACGCGTTTGAAAAAGGAGCCGAGATCCGGACGAACGACCCGAAGAAGAAGTCGTTCACCCTGAAAATTGTCGGCATGGTGGTCCCCCGGCTGCTGCTGATGCCGAGCGAAAACTGGGAAATTCGCGAGGTCAACGAGTCGACGAATTCCATTGTGTCGGGCTTCCTGTTCTCGCCCGTGTTGAAGGAATTTGGCATCGTGAAACTGACCTATGACGAAAACCTGATCGAAGTGAAAACTCTGCCTGCCGACGAGAACATTTTGAAGTCGTTGCAGGGAGTGTCGGGATACCGTTTTGACGTGCAGGTCAAACCGGGAATGGCTGTCGGAACCTTCAGTTATCCCCTCAAGATTCACACCAGCCTGTTTGATCGCAAGGCGGATGGAAGCGAGGGGGAAGAACCGTACATCGTCGATGTGAACATCACGGGCAGGCGGGATGGCCCGGTGAAATTCATGGGGCCGTCGTACATCGCTTCAGAAAGTGTGGTCGGGATGGGAACCTTTTCGTCGGCGGAAGGGAAGACCCTCTCCCTGATGATGCTGGTCCGCGGCTCGCCGGAAGAGGGATTGAAATTCCTGGATGTCGAGTCCGATCCGAAAGGATTGAAAGTGACGCTCGATCCGCAGGCGAAAGCGCTGGGGGCCGCGATGCGGTATACCATCCGGTTTGAGGTTCCCCCGGGGAGTTTTCGCGGCGTTCGGCGCGAAGAGGAGCCGGCGACGGTGCGAATCAAGACCAACCACGCCGAGGCACCGGAGATCTCCCTGAAAGTGCATTTCACGGCGTACTGATTCGGCCGAAGGGGTGAGATGGAGAAGTCTCCCCGTTTGTAGAAAATCCCGTTGGGGACTTGGAAAGGAAGCTCCTGGTGTCGAAACAACTGGCGGCGGTTCTGGTGATGATGGGGATCGCGGCAATCGCGCTCTATTGGATGTTCGCGCCCCCTCCTCCACCAGGGCACAAGGAGGACGACCGGCAGACGACCAATTCCCAGTCCCAGGGAACACCAGAAAAGGATCGGGCTGCGAACGCGAAACCGCCCGGCGACTCTCCTGTCGGCGACAAGGAATCGTCCACAGAGGAGATCGGTGAAAAGTCGTCGGATCACGATTCGAAAACCCGTACGGACGCGCCGCAGGTGGTTGAAGAACCCGCCGCCCCACCCGCAGTCAAACCGCTGTTGGCGGGCTGGGACAACCCCGCCGCCGTCATCGTCTTCTCGGGGGAGCAGCATGGATACGTTGAACCGTGCGGTTGCAGTCTGAAACAACTGGGAGGGGTGTCGCGGCGGGCTGACTTTTTCCGTCAACTCGAAGATCGCGAATACCCACTGGCGGCGTTCGATTTGGGAGGATTGGTCAACCGTCCCACCCGTCGGCAGGGAAAACTTAAGCTGCAAATGTCGCTGCATGCCTTGCGCGACATGCGCTATGGAGGAGTCGCCTTGGGGGCCGAGGAGCTGCGAAATGGGATTGAATTGATCACGTACGAAGACCGTCCTCCGTTCCTGGCGTGCAATATTGTCATCGCCGGGGATCCCGATCTGGGACTGGTCATCCCCAAGCTCATCCTGACTGTCGGCGGGAAGAAACTGGGAGTGACCTCGGTTTTTGGAAAGTCGATGGCTCCCGAAATTCTGTCCCAAACCGATGCGGCAGAGGTCGAGGTTCTTGATCCGCTGGAGTCACTGAAAAAGACGATCGCCGAACTGGAGGCGGAACAACCGGATCTGCTGATTCTGTTGTCGCATGCCCGGCCCGAGGAGACCAAAGCACTGGCGGCGGAATTCCCCCAGCTCGACATCGTGGCGGCGATTGGTGGGCCGGAAGATCCCAATCCACGGCCGGCGTTTGAGGGAAAAACGCTGTGGGTCTGGCCCGGCCAGAAGGGGAAATTCCTGGGTGTTGTGGGCCTGTTTCCGGAAGATGCTGCGAACCGGCTGAAATTCGAAGCGGTCGCGCTGGATGAGGACCGGTTCAAAGAGATGCCGCACATGCGTGAACATATGCGGCACTACCAGGAAATGCTGGAACTGCAAAAACTGGTGTCGACGGAACAAACGATCGACTATCCGCGAAACGCCGCCGAGTCGGATACGAATGAGTTCCTGGGGGCTGAAACGTGCGGTGAATGCCACCCTAAAGCGTACAAGCACTGGAAGACGACAGGACATGCCCGCGGGGCGGTCTCGCTGAAGCAGGGACGCCCCGGCCAGGAAGCGACATACATCAGCCGGCTGCACGATCCCGAATGTGTCGCCTGTCATGTGACCGGCTGGGATCCCAAGGAATTTGTGCGGTACCGTTCCGGATGGTCCGATGAAGTCTCGGGAGCGCATTTGGCGGGACAACAGTGTGAGAACTGCCATGGCCCCGGCAGCCGGCATGTCGAGCTGGAAAGACTGTTGGCGCAGGGGGCTGACAAAGCCGACTCGACACAAGTCGACCACTGGCGCGACTTCCTCCATTTGGAAGTTGATAAAGCGTTCGATCTGTGCGCCAAATGCCACGATGGCGACAACGATCCTCACTTTCATACCCCCACCTTTTCCGAATACTGGGACAAGGTCAAGCACCCCTGGCGGGACTGATGAATTCGCTAACGACTCGAAGACTGATTCTGGCGCTGGGACTGTCAGCGATTTTCGGAGGCGCTTTTTATCTGCTGTCGCTGTTTCGTGGCGGCCCCATTCTGCGGGACGCGAACGAAGAGCTGTACTCGGTTCCGAATGCCGACATGGCCCCCTCAGCGAAAGGACCGTGGCCACGCGTTGGAATTGATTCCGAACTCATCGAATTCGGCAATGGACTCGAAGGGGACGAGTTGGTCCGCAGTGTCACATTGCGCAACGACGGCGAAGCCCCTCTGCGGGTCAGATCGGGTAGTGTCGCTTGCGACTGCGAATTGGAAGGACTGCCCACCGAGCCGATCGCGCCCGGCGATTCCGTGGAGTTGAAGTACATCTGGAGGCCGATATTGGTCGCCAACGAACTCCGACAACCCTACGAGATCGTCACCAACGATCCCCAGAAACCGCGGATCCGACTGAAGATTCAGGGCGAGGCCATTGAACTGTACCGCATCCTGCCTGACAAGGAATGGAAGCTGCAACTCCTGAGCGAAGTGGGGCGAAATGTCTTTATCGGGCGGGTCGCGAGTCAGGCCAAACCCGACTTTCGTGTGACTTCGGTCGATGTGGGGGGAGCCCCCATCGATGTGACTGTCCGGCCGCCGAATCCGGAAGACGCCGCCGCGACCGCTCGCAAGGACCCGGTTTGGGAGATTCAAGTTTCCGTCCGACCGGAAATGCCGGTCGGTACGTTCGACTTTCCGATCATCCTCCACACCGACATTCCCGACGTGACGCAACGCGATCGTGTGGGTGGGACCACGGGGGTGGACGTGACGGTGAATGTCACTGGTCGTCGCAAGGGACCGTTCCGCATCATCGGGAAAGGCTGGTACGAGGAGAGAGATCTGTTGTCACTGGGGACATTTCCCGCGGCGACCGGGCGATCTCAAAAGTATCTGTTCTTTTGCGAAGACGCGGCGCATCGTGACATTCAGATTCAGAAGATCGAATCCGATGCCGACCCGTTGAAATTCGAGTTGCGAAAAGACGAGGACTTTAAGGGGCGGGGGGCCAAATTCGAACTGGTGGTCACGTTTCCCCCGGGAGAGAATCCCACCAGCCGGCGGGAGTCCAATGCGGCAACCGTCCGGATTCTGACCGACCATCCCACCTGTCCTGAAATCGCGTTCATCTGCGAATACACCGCAAGCTGACGCGATGGTCGTCGGGCGGCCCACGGCGCAACGCACCACCTGCGAGCCAAACATGAAACGCATCCGTGTGGGGAATGCCGCCGGCTTCTGGGGCGATAATCTCGACGCGCCAAGACGTTTGGCCGAGCGCGGGGAACTCGATTTCCTCACGCTGGAGTATCTCGCTGAACTGACGTTGTCGATTCTCGCCGGTCAGCGTCGGAAGAATCCCGAACTGGGGTACGTTCCCGATACCGTCAGCTCCCTGGTGAGTCTGGCCTCTGCGTTGAAATCGCAGTCTCAACTGCACGTGGTGACCAATGGCGGTGGCATGAATCCCACGGGGTGCGCGCAGGCGGCAGGCAAAGCGCTTGCGGAAGCCGGTCTCGCCGACCTGAAGATTGCCGCCGTCGCGGGGGACAATTTGTTGCCCCGCCTGGCCGAGCTGTTTGCGGGTGGCGAGACGTTTGCCCACTTCGATACCGACGCCCCGCTGGGTGACCTGCGAAATCAGGTCGCGAGCGCCAACGTCTATCTGGGAGCCGAGGGGATCGTCGCGGCACTGGCGCAGGGGGCGCGGGTCGTGTTGACCGGACGGGTGGCAGATGCGTCGTTGACCGTCGGACCGGCGATCCATGCGTTGGGGTGGAGTCCGACCGACTGGAACCGCCTGGCCGCCGCGACTGTGGCTGGCCACCTGATTGAATGCGGCGCACAGGTGACCGGAGGAATGTTCAGTGGCTGGACTCCCGACCTGGTGTTGCGGGATCTGGGGTATCCGATCGCCGAGATCGCTGACTCGGGGGAAGTGTGGATCACGAAACCCACGGGTACCGGCGGCCGAGTCGATGAAGCGACGGTCGCGGAGCAGTTGGTTTACGAAATCGGCGACCCGGCCCACTACCTGACTCCAGATGTCGACGCCAACTTTTCTCAGGTGACTCTGACCACCGTGGGACCAGACCGTGTCGCAGTAGCGAACGCGACGGGCGGCCCTCCCCCGGCAACGTTGAAAGTGTCGATGACGTACCCGGCGGGATTTCGGGCGACGGGAACCCTGGTGGTTTGCGGACAAAACGCTGTCCTGAAAGCCCGGTCGAGCGGCGAGTTGATTCGCTCCCGCTTGGCGGAAGCGGGCGAAGTTCCGCAACGACTGGACGTCGAGATCCTGGGTTCGGGGGACGCACTGGGGGGGGTGTTGCCACGAGCGGACGACGCGCGGGAAGTGGTTTTGCGGGTGAGCGCCGCTGACCCGTCGCGCGAGAGGCTGGAGCGATTTGTTCGTGAGTTTTCGCCGTTGGTCGGTTCGGGACCACCCGGAGTCACCGGATACACCGGTCCGCGTCCCGCGCCGTTTCCGTTGTTTGCCTACTGGCCGACGCGCATCGCGCGGAAGCGGGTGGAGCCTGTTGTCGAGATTCGAACCGCGAGGGAATGGGCGGGGCGATAGTAAGCACCTGTCCAAAATCAAAACCGTGATTTAATACTGTACATCGCGAAGCTGCCGCCGTCGCATCCCGTACCTGCGCTCGAGGGAGATTTTGGTGAGTCGACGTAATCCGATGGTCAAATGGAATGATTCCGTCTCGGCTGTGTCGGTCCAGTCCCAGTCGTTGACTCTCCCCTTCCGGTTCAATTTCTCTTTTTCTCCTTTTTTCCCCTTCCGTGTTCGTGTGTTTCGTGCCTTTCGTGGTTCCCCCTTCTTTCTTTGATCCAACCGAGAATTCTAGTGCTGAAAGCCGCCTAAC